>NZ_AZRK01000018.1 GCF_002895485.1 Petrotoga sp. 9PWA.NaAc.5.4 | reverse complement strand
CAGAAAATCATTATTTTTAAACTCCTCATGAAATTATTACTTTTATTCTTTTTTGTCTTCTTCTTGCATAATAGATTCTTCGTCTTCAAAAGACATAGGTTTTACTATAGGAAAAGAAATAATATCTCTTATGGTGGGGGTATCGGTTAACAACATACAAAATCTATCTATTCCTATTCCTAAGCCACCAGTTGGTGGTAAAGCGTATTCCAAAGCTCTAATAAAATCAAGATCCATCATTTGTGCTTCTTCGTCTCCAAGTTCTTTTAGTTTCATCTGTTCTTTAAAACGTTCAAACTGGTCTTGAGGATCGTTTAATTCAGAAAAGGCATTGGCAATTTCGCTCCCATTAACTATCAATTCAAATCTTTCAGTTAATCGAGGATCATCTTTTTTCCTTTTAGCAAGTGGAGATAATTCAATGGGATAATCAATAACAAAAGTAGGTTGAATAATTTTATCTTCAACCATATCCCATACTTTATCGATGTAATGATATCTGTCTTCTATTTCGACTTGTTCACCTTTATTTTTAAGAAAGTTCTTTAATTCTTGGTCAGAAGATTCAACTATGTCTATTCCTAAATGTTCTTTAATAAATTCTCTCATCTTAACTCTTTTAAAAGGAGGAGTAAAATCTATCTCTTGTCCTTGATAAGTAATCTTTGCACTACCGTGAATCTTTTTTGTAACTTGGTATAGTAAATCTTCCGTGAGATTCATAATATCTTGGTAATCAGCAAAAGCTTGATAAAGTTCTATAGATGTGAATTCAGGGTTGTGTTTGTTTGAAACTCCTTCATTTCTAAATATCTTTCCTATTTCGTATATCTTTTCCATTCCCCCAACAACTAAACGTTTAAGATGTAATTCTGTTGCTATTCTTAAGTACATATCTATATCAAAAACATTCAAATGAGTAATAAAAGGTCTTGCATTGGCTCCTCCCATAACTGTTTGAAGGACAGGTGTTTCAACTTCTAAAAACCCTTTTTCATTTAAATATTCTCTTATATACCTTATTATTAAAAATCTTGTTTGAAAAGTTTTTATTACATTATCGTTAGCAATCATGTCAACGTATCTTTGCCTATATCTAATTTCTTTGTCTTTTAAACCATGCCATTTTTCGGGCAATGGTCTAATAGCTTTTGAAAGTAATTCGATTTCAAGCGCTAATAGCGTTAACTCCCCTGTTTTTGTTTTAAAAGGGTACCCTTTAATGCCTATCCAATCGCCTGTGTCTATGTATTCTTTAAAAAATTCATAATTTTCTTTTCCAATTTGGTCTAATCTTACGTAAACTTGAATTCTTCCTGTATCATCTTTAACGTCGATAAAAGTGGATTTACCATGTTTTCTTAAAGTCATTATTCTTCCAGCAAAATTAAAGATTTCATCAGGCAATTGTTGTTCTGGCCTTATTTTGTTGTCAAATAACTTTTTTATTTGTTGAGCATTGTAATCTTTTTTAAATCTATATTTATATGGTTCGTATCCTTTTTGTCTGAGTTCATTTATTTGAGCTAATCTTTGTTTTCTCAGATCCATCTTTTGCCTCCTATATTGGTAATTCTTATTCTTGCTATCTTTAAAAATTTTAAAATCTATATTTTATATATGTTTTAGATTTAATTTTTTATAAAATACCTTCTCACTTCACTTCTAATCCCTAATTTATGTACCTTTTTTGTTACTTGTAGCCAAGGAAGGGGAGGGAGGGCTCCGCCCTGGACCCATTTTAAATTCAAAACCTTATTTTTAGAAAATCATTATTTCTAAAGTACGATCTGAATTTTTTAACTTTTCGGTACTTGTAGCGAAAGAGGGGAGAGGGGCTCCGCCCTGAACCCATTTTAAATTCAAAACCTTATTTTCAGAAAATCATTATTTCTAAAGTACTATCTGAATTTTTTAACTTTTCAGTACTTGTAGCGAAAGAGGGGAGAGGGGCTCCGCCCTGAACCCATTTTAAATTCAAAACCTTATTTTTAGAAAATCATTATTTCTAAAGTTTCAATTTAATTCTTTTAACTTTTCGGTACTTGTACCAAGAGGGGGAGAGGGCTCCACCCTGGACCCATTTTAAATTCAAAACCTTATTTTTAGAAAATTATTATTTCTAAAGTACTATCTGAATTTTTTAACTTTTCGGTACTTGTACCGAAAAAGGAGAGGGCTCCGCCCTGGACCCATTTTAAATTCAAAACCTTATTTTTAGAAAATTTTTGTTTATAAAGTTTATAGAGTATTTTTTGATTAATTAACGATTATTGACTTCTTCTATTTTTATTTTTTTAATTTCTCCTCTTCCAGTTTTTAAATTAATAAATTCACCTTTTCGTCTTCCTAATATTGCTTTTCCAATAGGAGAATCTATGCTGATTTTACCTTCTTTAAGATTGGCTTCTTGTGGAGTTACCAGTAAGAATTCCTGCTCTTTGTTCAGGCTATAATCCTTTATTTTTATTTTTCTTCCTAAACTAACTTTAGAATCATCTTGATTATCTTCTTCAATTATCTCTGCATGATCTAATATGTAGTCAATTTCTTTTATTCTTGAATCAATTTTACCTTGTTCATTTTTTGCTTCTTCGTATTCGCTGTTTTCAGAAAGATCCCCTAACTCACGCGCTTCTTTTATACGTTCGGCGATTTCTCCCATTAGTTTTCTTTTCAGCTCTTCTCTTTCTTTTTTTAATTTTTCATATCCTTCTCGAGTAAGTTTATATATTTCTTCTGACAATTAAAATTCCTCCCTCTATTTATCACTTTTACTCACTTTAGAAATTTTAAAATCTATATTTTATATATGTTTTAGATTTAATTTTTTATAAAATACCTCCTCGCTTCTAATCCTTACTAATTCCTAATTTCTTTACCTTTTTCGGTACTTGTAGCCGAGGAAAGGGGAGAGGGCTCCGCCCTGGACCCATTTTAAATTCAAAAGCTTATTTTTAGAAACGCTTCATTTCTAAAGTCTTTATCTAATTTTGACCAATTGTTTATTTCTTTAGCTCTTCAGTACTTGTACCGAGAGGGGGAGAGGGCTTCGCCCTGGACCCGCTATAAATTCAAAAACTTATTTTCTGAAACGCTTCATTTCTAAAGTCCGAACTGTACTTTTATAGTTTATTAACTATTTTTTAATTCTTTTATAGCTTCCAAAAAACTATCTAAATCTCGAAATTCTCTGTATACAGATGCAAACCTTACGTAAGCTACTTGATCTACTAATTTTAACTGTTCCATAACTTTATCTCCAATTTCTGAGGAGTAAAATTCGGATTTTCCACTTTTTCTTAATCCTTCTTCTATATTATCAACCATTTCTTCTATCTGTTCATTTGTTACGGGTCTCTTTTCGCAGGCTTTTATTATACCTGCCATGAGTTTTTGCCTGTCAAAAGATTCTCTTCTTCCATCTTTTTTTATTATTCTAATACTTGCCTGTTCGTATCTTTCGTATGTGGTAAATCTCCCACCACATTTAAGACATTCTCTTCTTCTTCTTATCGAAGTACCGTTACCTACTGGCCGAGAATCGAGAACCTTTGTTTCTTCATATCCACAAAATGGGCAAATCACAACTTACCACCGCCCTATATTATATACTTGAATTTTAACTTAAAGATTCCGCAATTTTTGAAATCTTTTTAAATTTGTTATATAAAGTAGGCTTTTTAATATTCAAAGCTTCTGCAATAGTACTTAAACTTGCTTCCTGATTTTCTAATCTGTATAAAGCTATTCTTTTTAAATCGTAAGGTAAACTTTCAAGTCCTATTTTTTCTTTTATAATCTGTATATCTCTGATTTGTTTTAAAGAACTCTCGGCGATTTTTGTAGAATTAGCAGAAATAAAATTTAATGTTCTTGTTATATCTCCTCGTAAATTCCTTATCTCCATTAATTGGCTTAATTTCGCTACACTTTCCTTGGCTCCCATGAGTTCTATCATATTCAAAATATCCTCACGAGATTTTAAGTATAATTTCGCTTTTTTCCCTCTTACAATAAACCTTGTTTTTATGCCTAATAGATTATTGAAGGTCTTAACAATTTCTTGGAAAAAACTGTTACTCGCTTCAAAATTGAACTCAAGATGGTAAGCTTCTTTTATAGATATTGAGCCGCATGTTAAAAATAATCCTTTTAAAAAAAGACCAAATATGACAGGATCATTTTTTAAAGATGCTGGTAATTTGTTTTTATTTAAAGATAGACCAACAATTTTTAAAGGTTTTTCTATAATTTCTTTATTTAGAAATATGATTCCACCATTACCTAAATTCAATCTTTTATCTTTATAAGGCTCGACAATTATTTCTTGAGTATAAAATGTTTTAACAATTCTATATACTCTTTTTAAAGAATTTATTGAAGTTAATTTGATTTTTACAACTTCTTTGTTTTCAGATTTTATTGTTTCTCCTCTTCCTATAAAAGCTCCATAAAATTCATATTGTGGAAACAACATTTCAGAATTTGCTAAAGACATCTTTATCTCTTCAGAAAAAGTATTCAATACAACTTACCTCCAACTAAAACAGAAGTCTTTCTTTTCATTCTAATTGTAAGCATTTCAAAATCAACTCAGAAGTTTTTTTAGGGTCATGCCTAACAATTGGTTTTTCTTTATTAATAATATAAATTAAGTCTGACTTTATTATTCTTTCATCATCCATATCTATTTCTACTTGTTCTGCTCCCATTTGGCTATATCTTTCTTGAATATTAAGAGGTAACTTAGAATCATTAACTATAATGTAATCTAATTCTTTGCCCAAGTAACCTTCTAACACCTCTACATGGTCTTTCAATGTATAACCTATAGTTTCTCCAGGTTGTGTCATAATATTTGAAATATAAATTTTTTTAGCTTTACTAACGTTTACAGCTTTACGTATCCCTTCAACAAGAATGTTGGGTATTATACTTGTGTACAAACTTCCAGGTCCTAATATTATTAAATTAGCATTTTGTATTGCAAGCACGCTTTCTTCGAACGCTTCTGCGGTTCCATCAAGCCAAACTCTCTTTATTTTTTTATTTTTGGAAACAATAGAAGTTTCACCAAAAACAACTTCTCCATCTTCAAACTCTGCAGCTAATTTTATTAAATCTGTAGAGGCAGGAAAAACCCTTCCTCTTATTTTCAAAGCATCAGACAACATTTTTATAGAAAGAGGAAAGTTATTGTTATTTAAACGAGTTAATGCTAATAAAATTATATTTCCAAGGTTATGATTTTGCAAGAAACCTTCATTAAATCTATAATCGAGTAATTTTGTTAACAAAGATTCTTTCTCTGCCAAAGCTAATATATTATTTCTTATATCACCTGGTGGGGGTATTTCAAAATCATTTCTTATAATTCCCGAACTTCCTCCATCGTCAGTTACTGTAACAACAGATACTATATCTAAATCATTAATCCATTTTAACCCTCTTAAAATCTGACTTAATCCAGTTCCTCCACCAATTACAACTATATTTTTCATATGTTTTTGCCTTCCTTGAAACGTTTTTTACATTACGGATTTGTTATACATTCGAAATGTTGTTTTCTAAAAGTTATCATTTCTAAAGTATCTATTTATGTATCTCTATATCTCTATATCTCTATATCTCTATGAATAATTTCTACTTCTCTATTTTCATTTTTTAAATTCTCGAAAAGTTTTTGCGCTACATATACAGATCTGTGCTGACCACCTGTACAACCTATGCAAAAATTAGCTTCCACTCTGCCTGTTCGCGAATATTTATCCTGAACAAATTTTGCAAATTTAGTTAATTCATTGATGGTTTCTTCAGTTTCTTTGAACTTTTCTAAAAATTTTTCTACTTTATCGTCAAGTCCAGTTAATTGATACATTTCTGGCATATAAAAAGGGTTAGGTAAGTATCTTACATCTATCACGTAATCTGCACCTTGAGGTATTCCATTTTTGAATCCAAAACTTATGATATTCAATTTTAGGGTTTGAATATTTTCATTTATTATTTGAAAAAACTTTTGTTTAAACTCAGTAGGTTCTGTAGATGAAGTATCTATAACAATATCACACAGTTTTTCTATTTCCGCCATAATCGTTATTTCATTGTCTATGGCTTTCTCTAAGGGATTACCTAAAGGATGAGATCTTCTTGACTTATAATACCTATCGATAAGAACAGCCTTATCAGCTTTTAGGAAAACTCTTCGAATTTCCATGTCACACTTGGATAATCTTTCTGGAGAAGTAAATATTTCAATTAACCCGTTGGGATCCTTCCATCTAATGTCACTAACAATGGCTAATTTTTTTACGTTACTTGTACATAAAATATTTAAAAAATGCTCTATAAGATGAGGAGGTATATTATCAACTGTATAATATCCTTCATCTTCTAAGGCATTTAATAATAAAGACTTTCCCGCACCAGATAGGCCAGTGATTAAAAATACAGTGGGAATCGCTTTCAATATATATCTCTCTTCCTTTTTAAAAATAATATCTATTTTGTGAAAAGTATACTTTGTTTTTCATAAAGCTTATTCAAATCAATCTTTTTAAAATTTGGCACATAAGAAATATCTTTCATAAAAAGTTTAGATAAATATTTAAACTTTTCAATGTTTCCTGTAATGTAATAGTTTACTGAAAGACTTCCGATTCTTTTTTCTACTTTGATTTCTTCATTCAAAAAATCAACGATTCCATCGCTTGGGTCTATTGTTAAAGCTTCAGTATATCTTTCTATTTGTTCTTCAAGTATCGGATAATGAGTACAGCCTAAAAGAACTTTATCGTATTTAGCTCTAAAATCTCTTAAATAAAATCTTAAAATTGAGTCTGCCATTTGCCCATACCAATATCCTTCTTCTATTAAAGGTACAAACAACGGACATGCCAATTCATCAAATTTTTTTATTCCTTTTTCAAAAAGCAAATTTTTATAAACACCTAATTTAATAGTATTTTCTGTGCCTAATAATAGCACAGAATCTTCTTTTTTTATACTTTTAATTCCATTTTTTATTATGCTAACATAAACAAAATCATAATTATTTAACGCAATATTATTTTTTAAAACTATGGAATCGGTGGTGTTACAAGCTGATATTAGTACATCTACATGTAATAAATTATAAAAATACATGATTTTTTCTAAATTCTCTTTTAAAAAAGAAATGGGTTTAGAACCATAAGGAACATTCAAATTATCAGCCAAATAAAAATATTGGTGGTTCCCAAAATTTTTCATCACATTTTTTAATACTGTAAGGCCACCAATTCCTGAATCAAAAAATCCTATTTTCATTCCCATAGGCAACATCGATATAAGTTGCCCTTCCTCCCTTCCCCGATAAGTATTATTAATCCCAATGTACTGATTTGGTTTTATTCTCCCACGTTTTTTCATCTTGAGGATTTAAAGTTGTGGTTAAAGTATTATTGAATTTTGTTATCAGTTCATTTATCTCTTGCTTTGTTTTTAAGGTATTTAATCTTTCGTTTAATAACATAAGCAACAAAATATAGTCTATTTCTTCTTCCCCAATTTTTTTTGCATATTCTTCAGCTTCAATTTTTATATCTTTTAATATCTTATTAATAATCTCTTCGGGCTCATCAACTTTATACCTATAATCTTTTCCAAGGATTCTAACTTCTACAGATCTATAATTTTTCATAAAATCATCCCTAAATAGTTTTTAGTGAGCTTTAATAAGAAGATTGGTTCGAATCACCTTGATCAGGATAATTAGAGAACTCGGAACTATCATTATTTTGAGCAAATTCTTCTCCTAACCTTGAAATTAATGTTGCCCTCATTTGACTTAAGTAATTTTCAACTTCTTCGTTTTTTCGCTTTAATTCTTCAAGCTGTCTGCTCAAATCTTCTTTTTCATTATTTGTTCGTTCGTACTCATTGAATAGTTCGTTATATTGAGATTGTAGATCACTTTTCTCCTTCTTTAGTTCGTTATATTTGTCTACCAAAGTTTCAAGCATATTTTCCAAGTCTTTTAAAATGTCCATCCTTTTAACCCCCTTTTTAATTTGTAGAAAATTATAGTATCACTTAACTTTTTTTATTATAACATAATATATATGAAAATAACTTGAAAATAATTAATTTTTTAATATTATATTTAAAAAATTAAAAAATAAAAAGAGGCTAAGCCTCTTTTTATTTTTACTCTTTCGGTTTTACAACAAATTTTATAGCGGTTCTTTCTTCCCCTTCAATTTCAACATCAGAAAATGCTGGCACACAAACCAAATCGATTCCACTTGGAGCTACATATCCCCGTGCTATAGCAATTGCTTTTACTGCTTGATTTACAGCTCCTGCTCCAATAGCTTGTAATTCAGCCATTCCTTTGTCCCTGATAATAGCAGCTAAAGCTCCTGCAACAGCAACTGGTTTTGAATTTGCGGCAACCTTAAGTACTTCCACTTCTGCCATGAAAGATACCTCCTTATAATGTTCTGAATTTAACTTGGTCTGATTTAGGGCTTATAGCGCGTCTGGCGGGATTTGAACCCACAACCTTCGGATCCGAAGTCCGACGCTCTATCCAATTGAGCTACAGACGCATAATTTTTTCACTTTACTCAACTTTAATTATACCTTAATTACCTACATAAAATCAAGAGAGGTATTTTTACAGTTGATAATTGATCTTTAATAGAGAAAAAGCATCGTTACCATTGTTTCTAAATTATTTAATCAAGAAATAAAAATTTAAGCCAATAATGGTATAATAAAATGAATGGAGGGAAATGTAATGTTTGACATGGAGGAACGAGTCTTCTTGGCTGTAGATTTCGAAACAACGGGGCTAAAGCCTGAGATGGGTGATAGAATTATAGAAATAGCTGCTATACCCGTATATGAAAAGAAAATAAAATTTAAGTATTCTTTTCATACATTAGTGAATCCTAATATATTTATACCGGCGGAGGTATCGCGGTTTCATAAACTAAACAACAAAGATATTTCACATGCGCCACCATTGATAGAAGTTTTTCCAAGATTTAAAGATTATATAGACGACTCGATAATAGTTTCTCATAATGCAAAAATGGATCTTAGGTTTCTTGACATAGCAGCAAAAGAAAGTGGAATGTTTTCAATAAGTAATTATTATTTGGATACATTAGAAGTATCAAAATATTTTTTAAGTCAGGGCCCATATAATCTTGAATACCTTTCCAAAAAGTTTAATTTAGGTATTAAACATTTTCATAGAGCATGGGATGATGCTTTAGCAACTGCGAAGTTATTTCAGAAATATATAAATCTTTTTACTTTTAAAGCATTAGCCAATTTCATAAAAAAATGGGGTGAATAGGTTGATAAAAAATTTTCTTATAGATACTAATGTTTTAATTCATGATCCAAACTGTGTTCTTAATTTTCAAGACAATAACGTTATAATACCATTTCCTGTTATAGAAGAAATCGATAAACTCAAAACAAGAAGTGATAAAGTTGCTAAATCGGCAAGAGAAGTTAATAGAATATTGGATAGTTTTAGAAATGGGACACCATTACAAAAAGGAGTAAAGTTGCCTAACGGGGGAACATTAAAAGTCTTGGCTTTAGAAAAAAATGATCCAAAGCATCGTATGCCAAGCTATTTAGGAGAGTCTAAGGACGACTTTATATTATACTATGCAATGTACTTAAAAGATGAAAATAAAGATTTACGTACAATCATAGTCAGTAAAGATTTAAATTTAAGGATAAAAGCCGATTCAATTGGTTTAGAAAGTCAGGATTATTTAACCGATAAAATTGATATAAAATTATTACCTGATGGTTATATTATTGTCAATGAATTTCGTAAGGAAATTGAAGAAAAAGATGAATACGAATTATCAGAGTTTGACATCGCTGAAGAGGTGTTTCCTAATACTTATTTACAATATGGAAATCTTTTACTTAGATATGATTCAAAAAAACAAAAATTTGTAAAGATTTATGTAGATTTTGAAAGTGAATTTTTAGGTATAAAGCCAAGAAGTGTTGAACAAATATTTGCTTTAGATGCATTGTTGAATCCCGAAATCCCTTTTGTTACATTAGTCGGAACAGCCGGAACTGGAAAAACATTGTTAGCTTTAACTGCTGGTCTTTACAGTATATTAGAAGAAAAACTATATAATAAATTGTTAGTTTCAAAACCTGTCATTCCAATGGGAAAAGATATAGGTTATATACCTGGAGATATCGAAGAAAAAATGCGTCCGTGGTTACAACCAATTTATGATAATTTAGATCTTTTATTTAAAGGCAGTGGGAAAAGACCCGAAGAGTACCTATCAAAAAAAGATTTGCTTGAAGTAGAAGTTCTTTCATATATACGAGGTAGGACTATTCCTGAGCAATACATGATAGTAGATGAAGCACAAAACTTAACTCCGGGAGAAATAAAAACCATTTTAACAAGAGTAGGAGAGGGTACTAAAATAGTTTTAACTGGCGATCCATATCAAATAGATAATCCATATTTGGATAGTTCTTCTAACGGATTAGTTTATGCTGCATCTCGCTTTAAAAGTATTGATTTATCAGCCAATATAACAATGAAAAAAGGCGAAAGATCTGAATTGGCAACAATTTCTGCGGAAATATTATAATAAATAAAAAATATTATATTAAAAACTTTAGAAAAGAGAATTTTTTAAAAACAAGCTTTTGAATTTTAAGCGGGTTCAGGACAGAGCTCCCCACCACATCGTTCTCAGTTTCATTGCAAAATAATCTTTTGATTTTAAAACAGGTCTAGTGCAGAGCCCTCACCACATCGTTCGCAGTTTCATTGTAAAATAATCTTTTGATTTTAAAAGTGGCTTCGGGGCGTAGCCCTCTCCCCTCTTGGTACAAGTACCAAATAACTTAAGAAATAAACAATTTGCCAAAATTAGATAAAGACTTTAAAATGGAGAACTTTTTAAAAATAATCTTTTGGATTTAAAAGCGGGTCCAGGGCGTAGCCCCTCTTCCCTCTCGGTACAAGTACCGAATAACTTAAGAAATAAACAATTTGCCAAAATTAGACAAAGACTTTAAAATAGAGAACTTTTTAAAAATAATCTTTTGATTTTAAAAGGCGGGTTCAGGGCGGAGCCCCTCTCCCCCTTCCTTGGCTACAAGTACCAAAAAAGTTAGAAGAATTAAATGGGAACTTTAGAAAAGGAGCATTTCTAAAAATGATGTTTTGAATTTATGATATTTAGTGAGAATTATAAAAGAGGAGAAAGAATATATGGATGAAAACAAAATTCAAGAATATGATATATATGTTGACGTTGCAAGAGAGAATATTCACCTACTAATTTATTTAATAGAAGCAGAAGCACATATAATGAATGTAAGAAAAAAACAAAAAAATGGTTATTTTAAAATAATAGTTCCTGCAGGATTGTTAGAAGAAGCTCTAACCTTACTCAATTCTTTAAAAGAATCAGACATTAAACTGGAGGTAGTAAGTGTTGAACCACACGACGGGGTTATTTAAATATATTCCAATTCCTCGTGAACATAGTCCTGATATATATTCCATAGATTATGATAGATTGAAAAAACTCGGATTTACAACTATACTTATGGATTATGATTTCACGGTAACTCCATGGAGGGACGATCAAATTTCACGAAAGACTTTGGATCTTTTTGAGGAATTGATTAACGATGGATTCAAAGTTGCTATAGTCACGAATTCAAAAAGAGAAAAAGTTAAATCCATAGAAACATTGACAAACGGGAAGGTTAAAGTATATACAAGTATGAAAAAGCCTAACACTAAAAAGTTAAAATCGGTTTTGGAAGAATTGAAATCTAAGGAATCTGAAACAGTTATTATTGGTGATCTTTTTATTACTGATATCAGTGTTGGGAATAAACTTGGCTTATATACTATATTAATAAATCCATATACTTATGGTTTAGAAAGTAAATTCAAACATTTTGTTGCTGGATTTACTAAATTTGCTTATAAAATGTTTTTTTATACAATAGGATGGTTTTTTCGGTTTATAGACCTTTTTAGCCCTAACGAATTCAAAAAAAATGTTTTTGAGGTTGACTATGATCATTTATGGGAAAAGAGATACAAGATTTTAATTTTTGATTTTGATAATACTTTAAACGAATGGCATGAAAATTATTTACGTCCGGAAGTAATTGATCTTTTTTTGAAATTGAAGGAAAAAGGATTCTATATTTTGATAGCTTCTAACAGTAAAAAAAAGCGATTCAAAGAGTTAGAAATAGAATTGAATGATTTGGGAATAGACCTTTTATATTCAGCTATGAAACCTTTGCGATTTAAAATTAGAAAAAAATTAAAAATACACGGTTATAAGCCTGGTGAAGGAGTAATAATTGGTGATCAACTTTTTACTGATATTGTTTTAGGGAATGTCTTAGGTTTTTATACTGTAAAGGTTGAACCGCTTTCAAAAAAGGAAGGACTCTGGACACGTTTTATGAGATTTTTTGAAAAAATTGCGTTGAAGTGGATTAGAGAAAAACCTACTCTCGCTAAAGATCAAACGGAAAATTTAGAAAATAACTCTTAATATTTCACAATGCAACCTCAAAATAAATATCCAAATTTTTTTGGATATTTATTTTTTTAAAATTAAGAAATCTAATCATAAACGATTTTATTTAAAAATAAGCGGTGCTAATTATAATTAATTAGCTATAATCAAGTTTGATTTTTAAAAAAATAAATAATATAATTATTATGTAAACGATTACAAAAAATATAAAAAATTATGCCGGTAACTTAAATTATTCTTTTTGTTAATTTAGACAAATAAGAAAAGAGAATTTCAATATTTTATGTAATCGTTTACATATTATTCCTTAATAACACCTTGAGGTGAGTTATATGAATTTGACAATAAAAGATATAGCAGATTTAGCAAAAGTTTCAGTTGCAACAGTTTCTAGGGTGTTAAACGATTCAGACAAAGTTAAGCCAGAAACTAAAGAAAAAATTTTAAAAATTATCCGTGATTATGGTTATAAACCTGATAAAATAGCTTCTTCTTTAAGGAAAAAGAAAACGGGCATATACGGTATAATCTTTTCCGTGAAAGGAGGTAGGGTTTTAGAAGATACTTACTCTACCAAATTTTTAAAAGGAGTTCTAACTTTTCTTTCTAAAAAGGGACTTAAACTAATAGTAGATATTCATGAATCACAAGACATACTTGAATACTATAAAAATATCATTAAAAGTAAAGTAATAGATGGTTTTATTTTGTTAGATATTAGAAAAAACGATAAAAGAGTAGAACTTTTAAAAAATGAAAATTTTCCTTTTGTTGTTATAGGTAGAAACGATGAAAATAATTTTGTTTACGTAGACAGTGACAACGTATCTGGTGCATATATAGCAATAAAGCATTTAAAAGAAATAGGATGTCAAAAGATACTTTACATTAGTGGAAACGAAGGGATACCCGTATCTGAACAAAGATTGAGTGGAGTAAAAAGTGCAGAAAAAGATTTAAAATTAAGAATTGATATAGAATATGGCGATTTTGATGAAGAAAAAACGATTGAAATTTTAAAATCAATTTTGAAAAGAGGCTTTAACTATGATGGTGTTTTCTGCGCATCTGATACAATGGCGTACGCTACGATTAAATTTTTAAGAGGATTAGGAATAGAAGTTCCTGTTATTGGATATGACAATATTCCTCTTTCGGAATTTATAGAGTTAACAACTGTGGATCAAAATATTATAAAAATTGGTTATAGTGCTGCTGAAGCTTTGCATAAATTAGCAAATGGAGAAGAGGTAATGTCGTTAGTTGTACCTTCTAAATTAGTTAAGAGAAAAAGTACTTTGAGTTTTACAACTAAACATATTTAATTGATAATTTTTATCGGCGAGTTCCAGAAAGATCTTTTTATTTGAATCTAATAGAAACTTTAGCAATGAAGATTTTCGAGAAATAAGGTTTTTAATTTAAAATGTGTCCAGGGCGAAGCCCTCCCCCTCTCCTTAGCTACGCGTAGCGAAAAAGTTAAAGAAATTCATATTTTGTGAGGATTAGAGTTTAGGAAGTATTTTTAAAAAATTTAACATTAAAATATTTATAAGACTTAAGTTTCATAATTTTTAAAATAAGTATAAATCAACTTAAAGGAGGTAGTTTGGTATGAAAAAGGTAACATTTTTTGTTTTGATGATTCTCTTTGTATTCACTTCATTTTCTGCCGTTACTATAACTATAACAGGATGGCCAGGAAATCCTGCAGAAGAAGCAGCTATCAAAGAAATTGTTCAAAAGTTTAACGCCTCTCATAAAGATATTCAAGTTAGATGGGATCCTATCGCAGGAGATTACAAACAAACTTTAATGACTAGATTATCAGGTGGTCAAGGTCCAGATCTCTTCTACGTGGACGTGTATGTTTTTGAAGAATTAGCAAGAGCGAATGTATTACAACCTTTAGACCTTTATATACAAAGAGACAAATTCGATATTGACGATTTTTATCCTAACTTGGTAGACGCTTTTACATTTAACA
Organism: Petrotoga sp. 9PWA.NaAc.5.4; assembly: GCF_002895485.1. Classification (NCBI taxonomy): domain Bacteria; kingdom Thermotogati; phylum Thermotogota; class Thermotogae; order Petrotogales; family Petrotogaceae; genus Petrotoga; species Petrotoga sp. 9PWA.NaAc.5.4. The sequence continues at coordinate 9,070 of NZ_AZRK01000018.1, read as the reverse complement.
ATAGAGTTTATGGTATAGCAAAAGATTTTTCAACCTTAGCTTTATTTTACAACAAAGAGATATTTGATAAATATAATGTCCCTTATCCAACAAATGAAGACACTTGGTTTGATTTATTTTACAAAGCAACTTTACTTAAAGAAAGAGGATACGATGCCCCATTGTCTTTAGCAGCAGATTTTAATAGATTAATTCCTATGATTCATAGTTTTGGAGGTAGGTTAGTAAAAGAAGACTTGTCAACCGCTTTAACTGAAAAACAAGCAGTAGCTGCATTAAAGTTTTATGTTGAACTTGCGTCCAAATATAATTTAGCGTATTTACCATCAACATTAGGTGCAGGTTGGCTTGGAGATGCTTTTGCAAAGGAAATGACGGCTATGGTTATGGAAGGTCCATGGGCATTAGGATATATTAGAGAATCTTTTCCAAATGTTGAATCAAAAACTGGTATAGTAGAATTACCGAGTTTGGTAGATGAATCCACTATGATTTATACAGTTGCATGGAGTATAAATAGGCAATCACCTCATAAGGATGAAGCTTGGGAAGTTTTAAAATTTCTTGTAACTGAAGGCCAAGAAATCTTCGTACAAAAGGCAGGAGTTCTTGGTTCAAGACAAAGTGTCGCAGTAAAAGATACTGATCCGATGAAGCAAGTGTTTTATGATTCAGTAGAATTTGGCTATCCTTGGAGAGTTCCAACACCAACAGGAATATTTGCTAAAGCAAATGATTATTTGAACTCTATTTTAAACGATTTATTTGCGGGAAGAATAACTGTAGACGAAGCTATAAGAACAATTGAAAAAAATTATAATTCCTGGGTATCTCGATAAAAAATTATTTAAAAAATTTAAAAATTGTTGAAAAACTAAGATGATGAGGGAATTTCCCTCATCATCTTTTGGAAAGGGGCGAAACAATAAAATGAAACCTAAAACTAAAGAGGCCATATCAGGATATATATTTGCCTCTCCTGTTATAATTATAGTTTTATTGTTTACTATATATCCTATCATTATGATATTTTATTACAGTTTTACTAATTTTAATCCTTTAGAAACTCAAAAATTTAAAATGCCTTTAAATGTACAAGAAACAATCGAGTTGCATATAGGAATGTTTCAATCTGATGTAAATTCGGTAGAAGAAGTAATGAGTTGGTTTGATTTACTTTTTTTTATTAAATACGATGTAGGTATAAACTTAACTTCTGAGCAAGAAGAAGCTGTTTTAAAATACTTCGATACTCAAAAACTTTTGGAAGATTTTGTAAGTGGGAAATTAAATACAGTAATGACAACTTCAGAATTTATGACAACTTATATGACACAAGAAAAAAGTTTATTTAAAAAGTATAAGCCACAATTAGTAGGATTGGGGAATTTTCGTAGAATGTTTAATGATGATTATGTTAAGATCTCCCTATTTAACACTCTATTATATACCGCTATTGTAGTACCAATACAAACTTTTTTAGCCGTTATTTTAGCGGTGGCTGCAAATTTAAAAGTAAAAGGTGTCAAATTTTATAAAGTTGTATTTTTCCTACCAGCAATAACTTCATCTGCTGCCATTTCCATGATTTTCTGGTTAATTTATTCAAAACCTGGAATTTTAAACAGAATTTTAGTAACGCTTTTTGGAGGTTTAGGATACCAACCAATTGATTGGCTGAATAATCCAAGTACCGCTTTGTTTTCAATTATGCTTATGAATATTTGGTCAACTGCAGGATATTTCATGATAACCTTTTTAGCTGGCTTGCAGGATATACCCACATCTCTTTATGAAGCTGCTGATATTGATGGAGCCTCTGGTTTACAAAAATTTTGGAAAATCACTTTACCACTTTTAAGACCACAGATACTTTTCGTTATAGTTATGGGAACAATTGGATGTATGCAAGTATTTGATCAAATATATTTTTTAATTGAAAATATGAGGAACATAACAATTTCTTTTTATATTTATAAAAATGCGTTTGAATATGGAAATATGGGGTATGCATCTTCTTTAGCTCTAATACTTTTTGCAATAATTATGTTTATAACGTTCTTGCAACGTCGTTATATTCCGGAAGAATATTGAGGTGAAAAAATGAAAGAAAAAAAATGGAAAATTGCAAGAATCATTTCTTATATTGTTTTAATTGCGTACACTTTAATTTCACTGTTTCCTTTTGCTTGGGCGGCTCTTGTATCTTTTGTCCCAATGACTTATGTTGATGAAGATGGCATCGTTAAGGGAACAGATGTAATGAGTTGGCCTATCAACCTAAAAATCTTCAATTGGCCTCCTAAAGCTTTCAATGCTCCTTTGACATTTGAAAATTATGTAAAAGTTTTTGAGGTTGTTCCTTTGTATTCCAGATGGTTTCTGAACACAGTAGTTTACGCAGGATTTGTAACCTTAGGAAATATTTTAATAGGAACACTTGGAGGTTATGCTTTTGCAAGATTAAGATTTCCTTTCAAAGAACTTTGGTTTACCTTATTTTTAGGAACTATGATGGTTCCTTCACAAGTCACGATGATACCCCAATATACTTTAATGGTAAACTGGGAATTGGTAAACACCTACTATGGTATGGTTTTTCCAAAATTAGCAAATATATTTGGATTATTCTTAATGAGACAATTTTTTATGAATTTTCCTAAAGAGATGGAAGAGGCAGCGAGAATTGATGGAGCAGGAACTTTTGGAACATTTTTTAAGATCGTTTTACCAAATGCACGTCCTGCAATAGGAGCTTTGGGAATATATACATTTTTGGGTGCCTGGAATGATTTTCAATGGCCTCTTATAATAACCTCACGGCAGGAAATGTATACTTTGACTTTAGGTCTGAATTTTTTTAAAACTTCTTATTATACTTTTTGGCAGTATATGATGGCTGCTACTATAATAATGACTATACCTATGATAATAATATTTTTATCTTTCCAAAATCAGTTTGTTGAAACAGGTCGGGCCGTTTCAGTTAAAGGATAATAGAAGATAAACACTGTGGGAATAAAAGAAGTGAAAATGAGAGCTTGAAGTTAAAGAAATTCATATTTTGTGAAGATCAGATAGGTACTTTAAAAGTAATAATTTTCTAAAACCAAACTTTTGAATTTAAAATGAGTCCAGGGCGAAGCCCTCTCCCCTCTCGGTACAAGTACCGAATAACTTAAGAAATAAACAATTTGTCAAAATTATATAAAGACTTTAAAATGGAGAACTTTTTAAAAATAAGGTTTTGAATTTAAATGGGTCCAGGGCGGAGCCCTCTCCCCTCTCGGTATAAGTACCGAATAACTTAAGAAATAAACAATTTGTCAAAATTAGATAAAGACTTTAAAATGGATAACTTTTTAAAAATAAGGTTTTGAATTTAAATGGGTCCAGGGCGGAGCCCTCTCCCCCTTCCTTGGCTACAAGTACCAAAAAAGTTAAAAAATTAGGAAATAGTAAGGACTAGAAGTGGGAAGGTATTTTGTAAAAGAATCAACGTTAAAATATACATATAATAATGATTTTGGGATTTCTAAAGTAGTTATATATAAATTATACAAGGAGGAATTATTTTTGATAAAAGCATGCATATTCGACTTAGACGGAGTGATAGTTGACACAGCAAAATATCACTTTCTTGCATGGAAAAAATTAGCTGATGAATTAAATATTAAATTCACAGAAAAAGATAATGAAAGATTAAAAGGAGTTAGTAGATTAGAAAGTTTGGAAATAGTTTTAAAATTAGGAAATCTACAATTAATTCAAGATGAAAAAATAAAGTTAGCCGAAAAGAAAAATGATTATTATATAGAATATATAAGTGCATTAACTGAAGATGATATTCTTCCCGGAGTACGGGATTTTATTGAAAAACTTAGAATAAACAACATTAAAATGGCAATAGCCTCTGCAAGTAAGAACACCAAAATTATTTTAAAAAAGTTAAAATTAGAGCAAAAGTTTGATGTCATAATTGATGGGACTATGATTATTAATGCAAAACCCGATCCTGAAATTTTTTTAAAAGCAGCTGAGGAACTAAAAGTAAGACCTGAAGAATGTGTGGTTTTTGAAGATGCTATTGCAGGGATTCAGGCTGCTAAAAAAGCAAAAATGAAAGTAATTGGAGTCGGTAGTGCACAAATATTGCAAGATGCTGATAAGGTTATAAGAAATTTTGAAGGTTTAGATATTTCAGTGTTTAAAGATCTTTGAATTAATAATGCTAATAAAGTGAAATTTGAATTTAAATGGGGTCCAGGGCGGAGCCCTCTCCTATTTCGGTACAAGTACCGAAGAGCTAAAGAAATAAACATTGGTCAAAATTATATAAAGACTTTAAAATGGAGGACTTTTTAAAAATAATCTTTGAATTTAAAATGGACCCAGGGCGGAGCCCTCTCTTCTTTCCTTCGCTGCACATAGCGAAGAGGTTAAAAGAATTAAATGTGGTCCTTAGAAATAATAATTTTCTAAAAATAAGGTTTTGAATTTAAAGTGGTTCCAGTGTGGAGCCCCTCTCCCCTCCTTCGCTACACATAGCGAAGAGGTTAAAGAAACTCATATTCTGTGAGGATTAGAGTTTAGGAAGTATTTTTGAAAAGACTAAACGTCAAAACATATATATTTTAGTTTCAAAATTTCTAAATGAATAATGGTAATTGATAGGAGGAGGTAATGTACTTTGAATCTTTGGGAAATAGAACAAAATGAATATAATCCAAAACAAAACAAGAAATATGAAACTATTTTTACTTTAGCAAATGGTTATAGAGGTTTAAGAGGGGTTAATGAATTTTCAAATGAAGAATGGAAAGGTAATTTTATAGCAGGTATCTATGATAAAGCTGATGCTGATGTTCAAGAAATTGTTAATAATCCTGATCCTTTATCTATAAGATTCTTTATTGATAAGGAATCGATCAATTTGGATAAAAGTAAGATTTTAAAGTTTTCAAGAAGCTTAAATATGAAGGAGAGCATTTTAAATACAGAATTTGAAATTCAACTTGACTCTGGAAAAATCATTGAAGTGAAATCTCAAAGATTTGTTAGCATGAATAACAAACATCTTTGGGCATCTAAATATGAGATAATTCCTAAAAATTTTTCAGACAAACTTATTATAGAGAACGAAATAGATGGAACAACCACTAATTCAGCAAATAGTCCATACGATGAAATTAAGCATTATATAATTAAAGAAATGAAAGATTTGGAACCTGGAATTCTTTTAAAAAGTGAGACTAAAGATACTAAAACTAATATTATTGAAGCAACTACAATACGTTGTTCAAAAGGCTATGAGAATTTATTAAAAAATAGAAAGTTTAAGATTTTAGGGGAGAAAGTAAAAGAGCTTTACGAACTTTTTATAAAAGAAAATGAAACTTATGTTATATATAAATATGGAGTAACTTACACCTCTCGAGATAAAGTAGATGATATCCAACAAGCAGAAGAAGAACTAAATCAATTTGCGTTTCTGGGATTTGAAGAAGAGCTAAAAAAGCATATTGAAGAATGGAAGAAAATATGGGATAAAATTGATATTGAGATAGAAGGAGATGAAAAAGCGCAGATAGGAATTAGATTCAACGTTTATCAGTTAACCTCTTGTGCAAATAAAGATGATCCGAAAATCAGTATTGCTGCTAAAGGATTACATGGTGAAGGGTATAAAGGCCATATTTTTTGGGATACAGAAATATATATGTTACCCTTTTTTATTTATACTCAACCCGATACAGCAAGATCTCTTCTTTTATACAGATATCACACTTTAAGTGGAGCCAGACAAAACGCATCTCTTAATGGTTACAAAGGTGCTCAATATGCATGGGAATCTACTGATACGGGGTTAGAAACAACGCCAAAATGGGGCAAAGACTATTTGGGCAATCCTGTAAGAATTTGGACGGGTGATGAAGAAATTCATATAAGCGCAGATATTGCTTTTTCAATTTATGAATATTTTAAAATTACGAATGATGAAAAATTTATGATAGATTATGGAAGCGAAATATTATTTGAAACTGCAAAATTTTGGGAATCAAGATTGGAATATAATTACCAAAAAGATAGATATGAAATCAATAAGGTAATTGGGCCAGATGAATTTCATGAACACGTTAACAATAACGCTTATACAAATTACCTGGCTAAGTGGAATTTAAAGAAAGCTTGTGAAATATCTAAATGGTTAAAAGAAAGAGATCCAATAAAATATAGAAAATTAGAAAACAAACTGGGATTATCCCAAAGCGATTTTGAGAAATGGGAGAAAATATCCGAAAAAATTTTTATTCCAAGATATTACGGTAGCCCTCTTATAGAACAATTTGAAGGTTATTTTAATCTTAAAGATTACACAATTTCACAATGGGATAAAAATAAGATGCCACTTTGGCCAAAAAGTGTAGAATTGGATAAAATTAATCAAACCCAACTTGTTAAGCAAGCAGATGTAATAATGCTTTTACTTTTATTGGATGAAGAATTTGATTTAGAAACGAAAAAAGTAAATTATGAATATTATGAAAAAAGAACTATGCACAAATCCTCGTTAAGTCCTTCTATGTATTCTATTATGGGATTAAAAGTGGGGGATACTCATAATGCCTACGAATATTTTATTAAAACAGTAATGACAGATTTAGAGGATAATCAAGGAAATACAGAATATGGGTTACATGCCGCATCTTCAGGGGGTTCATGGCAAAGTGTGGTTTATGGTTTTGCAGGTTTAAGTATAGACAAAGAAGGGATTTTAAGTTTTAACCCTTGGCTTCCTAAATTATGGGAAAAGTTAGCTTTCAAAGTAGTTTTGAGAAATACGGAAATATTTATCTCAATTTACAAAGATAAAGTAATAATCCAAGTAACTGAAGATATTAACATAAATATTTTTTCAAAAACATATTTTATAGAGAAGCAAAAACCTTTTATCTTAACATTCAATAACTAAATCATGGCAAATAAAAAAAAGCGGGCTAATGCCCGCCTTTTTAATAATTATATTATGCACCATATTTCTCCAATTTTTCTGCGTTAGCTAAAGCAAGAGTCATTATATCCGATCCTGATATTGTTCCTAAACTTCCTCTTGCGCACTCATATTCATCAAAAGAAACAGATAAACCTTTTCTTACATATTTAGAGTGCAACAAAACAGGAACAGGATGCCAACTATGTGATTTCATTAGAGAAGGAGTTGAATGATCTCCTGTAATAATTAGAACATCTGGATTTAGAGATAAAACTTCTTTTAAGATCTCATCGACGCTTTCTATCACCTTAACTTTTTCTTCAAAATTTCCGTCTTCCCCATAAGAATCTGTCTTTTTTACATGAAAATAAAAAAAGTCGTATTTTTCCCAATTATCTTTTAATGATTGAACTTCATCTTCTAAAGTTTGACCGGCTTCTAAAACTTCCATACCTACTAATTTAGACAAACCTTTATACATTGGATAAGTAGCTATAGCAGCAGCCTTTAATTTGTATACTTCTTCAAAAGATGGAATTATAGGATGTTTTGAAAACCCTCTCAATAACGCAAAATTCATCTTAGGTTGATCTTTTAGTACTTCTCCAATTTGTTTAATTAATTTATTGACAATATTTGCCATTTTTTCAGAATCAGGGTTTGTTGCTTTAGCCCATTCCATAGGCGAACCTTCTCTTTGTGGATCCGCATCTGAAACTTCATCAAATAAACCTTCCCCTGTAAATTTTACAACGAATCTATGTTCTTTGCCAGGATAAAAATTAATTTCAACATCATCTACTTTCTTTATTTTTTCTGAAAGTATATCTACAACTTTTTTAGATTCTTCGCTTGAAGGTCTTCCAGCTCTTCTATCTACAATAATACCATCTTTTATGGTTGCAAAGTTACCTCTTGCAACAACATCTTTTTCACCTACATCTATTCCTAAACCTAAAGCTTCAAGAATACCCCTACCTATTTGATACTTTAAGGGATCATAGCCAAACAAAGATAAATGACCTGGGCCACTTCCAGGAGTAATGCCCGGTAAAACAGGTACACTTTGTCCCAAATCACTCTCCTTAGCTAAAGAATCCATATTTGGAGTATTTGCTGCTTGTAATGGAGTTTTACCATTTTTTGGCAAATCTCCTAAACCATCCATAACAAACAAAACTATTTTAGAGTTAGTTTTTACGACTAAATCTTTAATGATTTTTTGTCTATCTATTTGCACAAACTACACCTCCATTTTAAATTTAAAGACGTGCCGCAGCTCGTCTCAAGGTTTTGTTTTTGATTTTTAAAACAAGGGTTTACGTTATACATACAAAAATTTCAATTTTGTTTTATTGGGTATGCCCAGGTAGAGTGTCCATTCTACTAATTCATTATTTATAGCCAAAGATATTTTTTACCCTGCCTTCCTCTTATCCACCCCTTTTAAAAGTGGATCTCCATACAAAGAGTTTTTATTTCAATATTTCTTTCAATTCTTCGATGGTTACTTTTAAAATATTTTTCTTTATCTTATTAATCACTTCTTCGTTTGCTTTTCTTATTTTTCCTTCTAACTCTTTATTAAATTCTTTTCCAAATCTTTGGTTTAGTATTTCTAATACTAATTCTTTTCTTTCTTCAAGTTTGCCTTTTTCAATTCCTTCTTCTCTCAATTTTTCAGCTATTGACATTATCAATTCACCCCTTTCAACTGATTCTTCTTTTGCTACTTTTTCCATTTCTTCTATCTCAATGTCATCTTTTGTATCCAACAAATATTTTAAACATATCTCAAATACTTCATCAGCTTTTTCTTTGTCTTGCATTTTGTTCGTTAGTTCTACCATTAGCTTAAATGCTTTGTAAAATCGTTCTTTGTCTTTTTCAAATGCACTTCTCATCACTTCTATTACTAATCTTGTGTATGCTTCTCCTGCTATTTTTGCTTTCGATTTCGGCGAAAAGTCGTATATTTCATATTCATAGCTCGGTATGTATCTTTTCATTCCTTCGGGTATGTCTTTGACTCCTTCAATTAGTTTCATTAAATTTGTTTCTATGTTCCATATCGTT
>NZ_AZRK01000017.1 GCF_002895485.1 Petrotoga sp. 9PWA.NaAc.5.4 | reverse complement strand
TCTATAACTCTAATACTTACTAACTATGAATTTCTTTAACTTTTTCGCTACGCATAGCCAGACAGGGAAAGGGTTTTGCTCTGAACCCATTTTAAATTCAAAAACTTATTTTTAGAAAATTGTCATTTTTAAAGTAAGTAAAAAAATATATAATATCTTCTCATACTATGATTATTTTATAAAATGTATTGACAAAGATAATAATTAATGTTATAATAATCTACGGATTTGGGCTCGTAGCTCAGTTGGTTAGAGCTTCCGGCTCATAACCGGGTGGTCGGTGGTTCGAATCCACCCGAGCCCACCAATAAAAGCCGAATTTTATTCGGCTTTTATTTTTAATTCTGTTAATATTTTACTATTTTCACAAACTTTTGTCAACAATCTAAAACTTGATTTTTAAATCTTGTTCATATTTTGCCAAATAATTAATAACTTCCTCATAGAGGTTTTCAAAATTTGAAAAATTCACAAAAAAGGTTTCTTTGCTATTTCTTAATTTCAATTCCACTTTACCATCTTTAAAGCTTTTCCCAATTAGTATTTTTAGAGGTACTCCTATAAGATCGATATCTTTAAATTTTATTCCTGCTGAAACCTCTCTATCATCTAAAAGCACATCAACACCTTTTTTAATAAGAAAATCGTAAACTTTTTCGGAAAAATCTTTTATTGATTCATCGTTCTTTATCAACGGTAAGACAGCTACTTCAAAAGGTGCTATACTTTTTGGCCAAATTATTCCATCTTCGTCGTTTAACTGTTCAACTATTGCCCCCAAAGTTCTGGAAACACCCCAACCATAACAGCCCATTATATAAGGTTTTTGCTCTCCATTTTCATCGGTAAAGTATGCTTTCATTTTTATTGAATATTTATCTCCCAATTCAAAAATTTGCCCAACTTCAATTCCTCTTGCCATTTTTAGTTTTCCTTCACAATTCTCAGTAGGGCACTTTTCACCTTCTTCCACATATCTTATATCACATACTTCATCTATTCTAAAATCTCTATAGGGATTAGCATTTATATAATGTTTCTTTTCTTGCATAGCCCCTATAACACCATTCTTCATTGAACTTACGCTAAAATCGGCTATTATTTTTACATCGTTTGGAACATTTATCGGACCTATGTATCCTACATTTACTTTAAATGCTTTGAGAACGTCTTCAGGTTGAGCTAAATCTATAGTTTGATCTTGAAAGAAAGAACGGATTTTTGAAATATTTAATTCTTTATCTCCACGAATTAATGCCATTATCCATTCTTTGTTGGATTTTAACAATATTGATTTTATCAATTTTGTTTTGGGAACATTTAAAAAGTTTGAAACTTCTTCTATCGTTTTACAATCACCTGTGTCAACCATTTGAATTTCTTTTAGTGTTTCTTCTTCAACACCTTGAAAATCTTCTGATGATTTGGCTTTTTCGTCGCTTGCTGCATAACCGCAATTCTCACAAAAATAGATTTTCCCTTCACCATTTTGGGCAAGTACATGAAATTCATGTGAAAAACTACCCCCAATAGCTCCAGTATCAGCTTCAACAATGGCATATTTAACTCCTAATCTTTTGCAAATATTGTCATATGCGCCATAAAATTCTTTATACGTTTCGTGTAGAGAATTATAATCTGTATGAAATGTATATGCATCTTTCATAATAAATTCCCTTGCCCTTAGTACACCAAACCTTGGTCTAATTTCATCTCTAAATTTTGTAGCAACTTGGAAAACATTTACAGGGAATTGTTTATATGACCTTAGCTCGTTTTTCATCAGAAAAGTAACTATCTCTTCATGAGTCGGACCAAGTGTAAACTCTCTATTGTGCCTATCTTTTAATTTCATTAATTCGGGACCATAATCATCCCATCTTCCTGTCATTTGCCACAATTCAGCTGGATGTATGATAGGCAGCATTATTTCCTGAGAACCAATTCTTTCCATTTCTTCTCTCACAATGTTTTCAATTTTTCTTATAACCTTCCAACCTAATGGAAGATAAGAATATACTCCTGAAGATATTTTTCTTATGAATCCACCCCGAATTAACAATTCATAACTTTTAATATCAGAATCAGCAGGGGACTCTTTTAAAGTGGGAGCATAAAGTTTAGAATATCTCAAAACAATCCCTCCAGTATGTTTAATAATTACTTACTTTAGAAATTCTAAAACTTATCTTTTATCAATGTTTTAGATTTAAATTGCCTCTATAGTTCTAATACTTACTAATCACATATTTCTTTAACTCCTCAGATATTTGTAACCAAGTACATGATACACCCTGTTAGATTTTCAGTCTGATACCACTTTGCTCAAGAGAATTCCGCACCATTTTTGAGAGAACCCAAGAAAGAAAAAATATCGCAAAATTTAATATATTATACCATATGCACTTTTACTTCTTGATATTTTACAAATAAAAAGAATTGACTAATCTTTGTGATATAATAATTAAAAATGATTCTATCTTTAAAATATTTTATAAGTGTGATTTTTCCGGAGGTGGAAGTTTTGCCCAAGTTTTATGTAACAACTCCAATTTATTACGTAAACAGTGAACCACATATAGGATCAGCATATACCACAATTGTTGCAGATGTTATAGCGAGATTTAAAAGAATGATGGGATATAATGTTTTTTTCTTAACCGGAACAGATGAACATGGCCAAAAGGTTTTACAAGCTTCAAAAGAAAAAAATATTTCTCCACAACAGTATGTTGACAATCTTTCATCAAAATTCAAAAAACTATGGGACGAAATGGGTATAAGTTATGATCATTTTGTTCGAACAACCGATGATTACCATATTAAAACTGTCCAGATATTTGTTCAAAAAATGATTGAAAATAAAGATGTATACAAAGGAAAATATGCAGGATGGTATTGTGTGCACGATGAAACCTTTTGGGCAGAAGAAGATATTATTCAAGAAGACGATAAAAAGCTTTGTCCTGAATGTCATAGAGAACTCAAATGGGTTGAAGAAGAAAATTATTTTTTTAAACTTTCAAAGTATACGGAACCTCTTTTAAAGTATTATGAAGAACATCCGGATTTTGTTGAACCATCTTTCAGAAAAAATGAAATGCTTCAGATCCTTAAAAACGGATTAAAAGATTTAAGTATAACAAGGACCTCTTTTGACTGGGGTATACCTTTACCGAGCGATCCTCAACATGTGATTTATGTATGGGTAGACGCTCTAATAAACTATGTAAGCGCCATAGGTTTTTCTGATAATGTAGAAAAGTTCAATGAATACTGGCCTGCAGATTTACACTTAATTGGAAAAGAAATAAATAGATTTCATTCCATAATTTGGCCTGCTATGTTAATGTCGGTAGGGCTACCTTTACCAAAAAAGGTTTTTGCTCATGGATGGTTAACAGTTAATGGTCAAAAGATTTCAAAATCCTTAGGAAATGCAATAGACCCTCGAATTTTGATGAAAGTATATGGAAAAGATGTTATTAGGTATTATCTTTTAAGAGACATTAACTTCGGAAAAGACGGAGATTTTTCCGAAGAGAATTTAATAGTTAGATATAATGCTGATTTAGTAAATGATCTGAGTAATTTAATACACAGAACCTTAACAATGCTTGAAAAATATTTTGAAGGTGTAATTCCAATTTCAGAAAAATCTGATAAAATAGATGATGAACTTTTTGAACTAATAGAAAACAAGAAAAATCAATATATAAACTTCATGGAAACTTACCAATTTACTCAGGCTTTAGAAAATTTGTGGGAAATAATAAGATTTTCAAACAAATATATAGACCTCACTGAACCATGGATCTTAGGAAGAGATGAAAGCAAAAAAGGAAGATTATCAACGGTTCTATATAATTTAACTGATAGCATTAGAATTATATCGATTTTAATTTATCCTATAATGCCAGAAACATCTCAAGACATATTAAAAAAGATTGGATATGATTCGGCACACATTCATTTTGAAAATATAAAATTAGGACTTTTGAGAAAAGGAATAAAGATAGATAAAGGTAATCCTCTTTTTGAAAGAATTGATTCAAACGAATGGAAAAGAGTTATTCAACAAGAAAAAACAGGTAAGGAGGAAAAAATGGAAACTATTAACAATGCTAACAACGTAATAGAAATAGATGACTTTAAAAAAGTTGATTTAAGAATTGGTGAAATAATAAAAGCAGAAAATATTGAAAAATCGAACAAATTGATACGATTAGTTATTAATTTAGGAGAGTTGGGAGACAAACAAATAATAGCTGGTATTAAATCTTATTATTCTGCTGAAGAATTAATTGGTAAAAAAGTTGTTGTAATTACTAATCTTAAACCGGCTAAACTTATGGGAGAAACGTCAGAAGGGATGCTGTTGGCAGCAAAAGACTCCCAAGGAAATTTAAGTTTATTAACCTTGGATAGAGATTTAGAACCAGGTTCCAAAATTTCGTAACGGAGGTTATGTAATAAATGGATTATCAAATATTTGAGAAAGACCTTACAGATGAATTAAAAAATTCTTATTTATTATATTCGTTGAGTGTTATTATAAGTAGGGCTATTCCAGATGTTAGAGATGGCCTTAAACCTGTACAAAGAAGAATCTTATATTCAATGAGTGAACTGAACCTAAAACATAATTCTTCTTTTAAAAAATGTGCCCGTATTGTGGGAGAAGTTATGGGGAAATACCATCCACATGGAGACGCTGCTATTTACGATGCTTTAGTGAGAATGGCTCAACCTTTTACTATGAGGTATACTTTAGTAGAAGGTCAAGGTAATTTTGGATCTATTGACGGAGATCCACCTGCAGCGATGAGATACACGGAAGCCCGCATGGATGAAGTTGGAGAATACATGCTCAAAGATATAGAAAAAGAAACTGTAGATTTTTTTGATAATTTTGATGGATCCCTTCAAGAACCTATTGTTTTGCCGACAAGAGTTCCAAATTTGTTGATGAACGGTTCAAGTGGTATAGCAGTTGGAATGACTACCAATATTCCACCACATAATTTGGTTGAATTAGTTAACGCATTAAAATATCTTATAGACAATCCACAAGCTTCTGTGAAAGAGCTTATGAAGTATTTAAAAGGTCCTGATTTTCCTACAGGTGGAAGTATTGTAGATGGTGAAAATTTAGAAGAATTATATGAAAATGGCAAAGGAAAAATTACAATAAGGGCTAAGTATAAAATAGAAGAAAACGACAAAGGAACTGCTATAGTATTTTATGAAATCCCTTATAATACTTCTAAGACAGATATTATAGAGCAGATAGTAAAATATGAGATAAAGAAAAAGGAAGAAAAGAAAGAGTCGGGTATCAAGGATATCAGGGACGAGAGCGATAAAGACGGAACAAGGTTAGTTATTGAATTAAAAAGAGACGCTAATATAAAGAGATTAATAAATGATTTGTTCAAACATACCAATCTGCAATCATATTTTTATGTTCAAATGAACGTCATTAACAAGTCTCAACCAACTTTGATGAATCTAAAAGAATTGATGCAATCATTCATAGACCATAGAGTAGAAGTTATAACACGCAGAACTAATTTTGACTTAGATAAAGCAAGGAAAAGAGCCCATATTGTTGAAGGATTGATAAAAGCGGTACAAGGTATAGATACCGTCATAGAAATAATAAGAAATTCACAAAATCCACAAGAAGCTCTAAAAAATCTTCAAGAAACTATAGGTGTAAGTGAAGAACAAGCAAAAGCTATAGCTGACATGCGTTTGATAAGTTTATCTCGGTTGGAAAGTGATAATTTAAAAAATGAATTGACAGATTTATACAACAAAATAAACGAAGCAAATGAAATATTACAAAATAATACAAGATTAATGAGTATAATAAAAGAAGAATTAGATGAAGTTAGCAAAAAATTTGGTGATCCAAGAAGGACAGAAATTTTATTCAACAAATCAAATTTTGAAGAAGAGAGTGAAGTTATTAAAGATGAAAATGTAGTTATTGTATTGACTAAATGGGGATATATAAAAGCTATTCCCATATCAGAATATAAAGTTCAAGGAAGAGGCGGCAAAGGATCTAAAGGAATCAAGATTTCAGAAAACGACGACGTTAAAGAAATAGTTTTTACAAATATGTTGTCTAAGCTTATGCTTATAAGTTCCCTTGGAAAGGCATACCAAATAAATACTTACGAAATAGAAACGAGTTCCAAAAATTCAAAGGGTATCCACATAGCCAACTATATTGGTTTAACTGAGGGAGAAACTATTAAAATCCTTATTTCTATTTCCTTAGACGGCGATTATGATAAAGATATTCTTATTTTTACAAAGATGGGAAAGGTTAAAAGAACGTCTTTAAGAGAGTTTGTTAATGCCAGAAGTTCTGGAATAAAAGCTATCAATCTATCTGAAAACGATGCTGTAGTAGATGCTATACTATTAGAAGATAGCAAAGAAAGCAATTTGTTAGTAATAACTAAAGAAGGAATGGCTTTAAATTTTACGTCATCTCAAATAAGAAAGATGGGAAGAGCAGCAATGGGAGTTACTTCTATAAGATTGAGAAAAGGCGATGAAGTGGTAAATGTTGTGAAAATAACAAATGATAAAAAATTGCTTTTAATAACAGAAAAGGGTTATGGAAAACGTGTAGCATTCGATTCTTACAGACCACAAAACAGAGGGGGAGTCGGATTAAAAACGGTCCGAGATATTAATAAAATCGGAAAAATAGTTACTGCTATGGCTGTTGAGGACGGTAAGGATATTTTAATATTCACAAAAAAAGGTAAGGCAATTAGAGTTAATGTTGATAATATAAATGTTTTACAAAGAATAACGCAAGGTGTAATTGTAGTTCGATTAGATGAGGATGACTACGTAGTAAACGCAATTGAAGTAAAAAACGAAGACGATTGAAGAATTGAAAAAGGAGAATCTAAGATGGAAGAGTTGACAAAGAGACAAGCACAGATATTAACCTATATAAAAAGTTATATTGAAGAAAATGGATTTGCTCCAAGTATTAGAGATATAATGAAACATTTCAACTTCAAAAGTCCAAGAGCAGCCCATAAACATTTAATTACATTAGAAAGCAAAGGATATATCGAGAGAAAAAATGTTTCAAGAAGTATAACCTTGACTTCAAAATCTGGTCAAACTTATACAACGGAATTAAAAGTTCCTGTTTCCGGAAAAATAGCGGCTGGAGATGCCATTGAGGCTATTGAGAAAATTACAGACTACATTTCTTTGCCAACGACTTTCTTTCCTAAAACTTTTGAATATTTTTCGTTAAGAGTGGAAGGAAATTCTATGGTAGATGCTCAAATAAAAAGCGGAGACTTTGTCATCATTCGTCGACAAAATTATGCAGAAGACGGAGATATAATAGTTGCTTTAATAGATAACAATAAAGCTACTTTAAAGAGATACAAAAAAATAAACGAAAAAGAAGTCTTGCTGATTCCAGAAAACAAAGAGATGAAAGAAATAAAAATAAGTTTCGATAGATTAAAAATACAAGGTAAAATGGTTGGATTGATTAGAATACTGTAAAAACGATGTTTAAAAGTGTGATCTATAAACATAATAATTGGAGGATAAAATATGAAAATAGCGATAGCATCTGATCATGCTGCTTATGAAATGAAAGAAACTATAAAAAATTATCTAAAAATAGAAAAGGGTATTGATGTTATCGATTTGGGAGCAAATTCTTCAGAAAGTGTTGATTATCCAGATTATGCAGAACCTTTAGGACTTATGGTTACAAGCAAAGAGGTAGATTTTGGAATAGCGCTGTGTGGGACAGGCATTGGTATGTCTATTGCTGTCAACAAAGTAAAAGGTGTGCGAGGCGCTTTATGTTTGTACCCCACTATGGCAGAATTTGCACGGAAACATAATGACGCTAATGTTTTAGTATTAGCAGGAAGACTTATGGGGAGTGATTTAGCTAAGCTTACAGTAGACACATTTTTGAATACTGATTTTGATGGTGGAAGACATAAAAAGCGGATAGAAAAAATTGCGAGAATAGAAAAGCAAAATTGAAGGAAGATTTGTTATGAAGAGTATCAATTTTTCAAAGGGTATAGAAAAAGAAATTAATATAAATATTAACTTAGCTTATTACGAAGATTACTTAAATAAGTATGTTTCTAAATATGGCACACTAATGGTAATCGACTCTAAATTAAAAAAACATATGAACTTTCTTGAAGATGAGAACATTGTTTTTATTCCCGGCGGGCAAGAAGCTAAATATTTTGATAAATATTTAGATTTGTGTAAAACTATCATAAAAGGCAATTATAATGATTTGGTAGTGGTAGGTGGAGGTTCTTTAATAGATCAAGTAGGTTATACATTTCATACTTTGGATTTCCCGAAAGGTCGATTAACGATTGTTCCCACGACATTATCATCTATGATATATTTGCCAGTTTCTGGAGAATTTTATTTAGACATGAATTATACGAAAAATTTCTTGAAAGTTAATGGATATCCAGATATAGTTTATGTTGATCCATATTTTTGTAAATATTTGGAAAAAGACAACATGAAAAAATACTTTATTTTAGGATACATCTTAGGATTGTTATTCGATAAGAAATTTGCTGAATTGTCTTTTAAGTATTCAAAGAATTTTTTAAGGTTAGATTTGGAAGAGTATCTATACCAAGCAATAAAATTTGTTTTATCGCTTTATTCAAACGATTTGGTTTTTCCAGGAACTAAACTTGTAAAGTATTTAATAGATACAGAACATAAAAAAAATGTGGAATTCATTGAAAGTGAATATATTACATTTGTTTTCCTTTCATATGTAAGTCTTAAATTAGGATATATTGACGAAGATATGTTTGAAAACATATATAAAGATCTTAAAAGTTTTGGTTTATCCAAATCTTTTTATTCTCAGATAATAAAACTTAAAAGTCAAAATATTCCTATTTTTGAAACTTTGATCACGCAAAATGGTTTTGTTAATTTGCATTTAAATTTATCCGAGTTGATGGAATTCGTTCCCGAATTTAAGGTATTGATGAAAGGGGTGTAATATTGAAAAGCAGAACAGGCCCAGCTACTATCGTTATTTTAATTGTTTTTATTTTGCCGTTAGTTACTTTTTTACTAACTATTTATACTCTGTTTCTAAAAAATCAGATGAATAATTTGTCTTTGAAAATAGTTGCTTTAGAAAATGAATCTTTGCTATCAAGTTATGAGCCTTTAGAGGGTAGTAGCTTGAATCTTGAACCTATTCTAACGTTACCTGAATTAAACATAGGTAAAATAGAAGCAAAAAAACAATATAATATAAAAGAACTAACTTATGAAGAACTGTTAGATAACTCTTTAACACTAATTAAACCGGTAAATCAAGGAGCCGTTAAGATATATGATAATAAACAAAAAGCTTTTGAGGAAGCTTTATATGCTTTAGAAAAAAGTATACCTTATTTCATCTTTCAAAATGGAAATAAATACTATGTATACAGAGAAGATTACAGTTTAGAAGAAAATCAAGTTCAACAGTATATGTTCTCCATCCAAATTTATTTATACACCACGCCTGCTCCCGCAATGTTTCCTACAATCGCTTTAAGAAAAGCGGGCATTCCTGCTATTGTATTCAATGGAAAATTTCAAACAAGTAATGAAGATTACTGGTCTATATTAGTAGGAATATTTGAGACTCTAAATGAAGCCCAGCAATATATGAGAAACATGGATGAAGAAAAAATATACGAACTAACTGGTCTAAGTATAAAAGACCGATTTACTAAAGGCGTTTATTTTAATGGAACTGAAAAAATGTGAAAAAGAAATTACTGTTTTCCTTTTTAAGTATAATTTTGGTTTTTACAATCAGTTTTATAACGCTTAATCAACATCAAAACACTCTGAATTCTGATATGAATCAAGAATCATTAAAAATAGATTTGTTAACTGCAAACGTAGAAGACTTAATTAAGATACCAGGTATAGGACCATCTAAAGCATCTGCAATTATTAAGTATAGAGAAAGTTATGGTTTCAATAAAATAGAAGATTTAAAAAATGTTTCTGGAATAGGAGAAAAAACTTTTTCAAATATTAAAGACTATATTTATGTTTCAAAAAACTCTTATACAGTTAAAACTGATAAAATTAATATAAATATTGCCTCCTCAGAAGAATTAGAGAGTTTGCCTGGTATTGGTAAAGTAACCTCACAAAGAATTGTTGAATACAGGTCCATTAAGAATATAGAATCCGTAGATGAATTAAAAAAAATAGGTATTCCTAATTCTACTATCGAAAAAATAGAAGGGATGATAATTTTTTGAAAATAATACTTCACACTTGTTGTGCTCCTGATTTAACAATTTCTTATAAAAAACTTAAAGAAAAATTATTTGAGCCAACTGTTTTCTTTTATAACCCAAATATTTATCCGCAAGAAGAATATTATAAAAGATTAAGTGAAGTGAAAAAACTCCAAAAATTTTGGGATTTTAAGTTATTAGAAGGTCCTTATGAACCCGAGAAATATTATGAAATAATAAAGGGTTTGGAAAACGATAAAGCATTAAGATGCGTGAAGTGCATGGAATTAAGAATAAGCAAAACAAAAGCTTTCGCCGAAAAGTTTAACTATGATTTTTATAGTTCTACCCTTTTAGCTTCTCCAAGAAAATCTCATAAAGACATAATGAAAATAACTCAAGAAATTAATAACAATAAAACAAATTTTGTATATGAAAACTTTAGATCTAACAATGGCATAAAAGAGGCATCAAAAATATGCAAAAGTTATAATATTTATCGTCAAAATTATTGTGGATGCTTTTTTTCATCCGTAGAATCTGAAAAATACGAAGAAGAATCTAAGAAAAAAAATTATGCCAAAATTAAGGAAATTTTAGGAGAAACTATAACGGAAAAACTTTTTGAAAAGCTTTACAAAAAAGATCTTTTAAAAATCCCCGAAGATATATCTTACAACTTGTTAAAAAATGAGGGTTATTCAATTCTAAAATGCTTAAAACCTCAAATAATATTAATGAAAAAGAATATTGCAGCAGAATTTGGTATTAAAAAAAATGGAAGATATAAAGTTGACAATTGGAAAGTAAAAATCATATTATGGTGAACAAAGGAGTATTCCCATGTCAAAATATGAAATTAAAGTATCAGAAGATGCGATGGTAGCTTCTTTAAAACTTATTGATGATGGTAAACCTCCTACAATTGAAGAAATCGAGAATTTTCTAAAAGAAAAAGGAATAATACACGGAATAAGGAGAGAAGTCATAGATGAAATAATATCAGCTCCAAAGTATAATATTGAATACCCCATCGCTTACGGAGATCCCCCTCGAGTTGGTGAAGATGCAAGGTTAGTGTATCACGAAAAACTATTACAAAAGTTAAATAATACAGATTTTATTCAAAAAGATATCGATTTAAAAGAAACTAATCAATTGATAATTGTATATACTGAAGAAGAATTAGCACAAGTTATTCCTCCTAAGAAAGGTCCTGACGGTAAAAATGTCAGAGGCGAAGTTGTTGAAGGAATACTAGGAAAAGATTTAAAACTAAAACTTGGGAAAAATGTTGAATTAATAGAAAACAAAGTAATATCAAAAATCGATGGTAAATTTATTAGCAAGGAAGAAAAAAATGGAGAAATCTTTTTAGATGTTTCAGATGAGCATAAAATTGATGGAAATGTTGATTACTCTACTGGAAATATAAGATTTCCAGGAAAGATTGTAATTAATGGTGATGTTAAACCTGGTTTTGTAGTAGAAGCTAAAACATACATTGAAATTAAAGGTGTAGTTGAAGCTGCAAAGATACTTTGTGAAGGAGAAGCACATATTTTTGGGATAAAGGGAGGGGGAAAAGGTTTAATTAAAGTTGGAAGCTTATACTGTAATTACATTGAAAACGTACAAGTAGAAGTTTCTGAATCTGTTATAGTAAAGACTTCCATAGTTAATTCAAACGTTAAATCTGGGAAAAGCATAATTGTTGAAGGTAACAATGGGCGTATTTCTGGTGGAACTGTTTTAGCAACAAACCTTATAGAAGCAGATATCTTGGGTAGCGAAGGGAATGTTAAGACTATATGTGAAGTAGGTATATCTCCAGAATTGAATCAAGAATTGGTAGACTTAGAAACGAAAGTAGCTTTGATTACAGATAATTTGAAAAAATTAAGTTCTATTCTCACAGGCTTAAAAAAACTTAAAGAAAAAAATATGTTAGATACTCAAAAACTGGAGTATTATAAAAAATCTGTTAATACCTTTAAACTTTTGTTGGAAGAATTAGAAGAAATAAAAGAAAGATTAGAATTGTTAAAACAAAAAATTCAATCTTCAAAAGAAAGTGCATTTATAGTTGCTCGCCGCATTGTCTATCCCGGTGTTGAGATTATTATTCACAAAAAGAAGTTTGTGCCTAATGTTCCTGTTACAAAAGTAATATTTAAATTGGAAGGCGACGAAATAGTACCGCATGGTTATCAAACAGAAATTCATCAATAATTTCTTGGTTATTTAGCGTTTTAGGTAGAGACTTTAGAAATGATAATTTTTTAAAAATAAGCATTTGAATTTATAACGGGTTCAGGGCGGAGCCCTTCTCACTCTCTTTCACTAAACGTAGCGAAGAAGTTAAAGAAATTCATATTTAGTAAGTATTAGATAGGAACTTAGAAATAAGAATTTTCTAAAAGAAAAATTTTGAATTTATAACGGGTTCAGAGTGGAGCCCTTCCCATTCTCTTTCACTAAACGTAGCGAAGAAGTTAAAGAAATTCATATTTAGTAAGTATTAGATAGGAACTTAGAAATAAGAATTTTCTAAAAGAAAAATTTTGAATTTATAACGGGTTCAGGGCGGAGCCCTTCCCACTCTCTTTCACTAAACGTAGCAAAAAAATTAAAGAAATTAAGAATTAAATAAGATTAGAATTGGAAAGGTATTTTGTAAAAAAATAACACTAAAACATACATATAATAAGAATTTTGCAATTTCTAAAGTGAGTAAAATTTATACTTTAGCAGGAGGAAAAAATGAAACGTTTATTATTTTTTTTACTTTTGATTATTTTTTTCTTACAAATTCCTATAACTTTTTATTCAGGAGTATTAGACCAATTTGTTTTTGTATTAGATCCTGAAGAACTTTTAAATTCTTCTATTCAATCATTAAACGTGTTAGGTCTTTACTTAAAGTACTATCAAACTGGTAACATTCAATACAAAAACATCGCTGATCAAACAGTTCCATATTTAAACCAAGATTTAAAAGCTGATGAAAAAGCTATTTTAAATGTTTTAAGCGAATATAGATGGGGAAATTCTCAAGAAACCATTCATAAAATTGATCTATTATTAAAAAACTATCCAAATTCTGTAATTGTTAATGCAATAAATGTGTGGTTTTTATTTGATGAATGGAAAAAGACTGAATCTTATGAACTATCTAAGAATATTTTAAGCTCTATTGATATAATAAAAGAAAATGTTGGAATTAACCCATTTTCTTCTTATTATGAATCTATTATAAGATGGAACAATGCTTCGATACAAGAAAAGCAGGAAATATACTCACAGTTGAACCAAACATTTTCCTTATTTCCAGATAACAAAAAAATTCAACAATTGTTAATAACCAAGGCTTATGAACTGTCAGATTATCAACGTATCCAACAAATAGCGCCTGTTTATACGAATCAACCTTATACCGAAGAAAATATAATGCTTATAATTGCTTATTCTTATTATTATCTTGATCAAAAAACTCAAGCCAGAAGAATAGCCGAATGGTTGGTTAAAAACTCTGACAAAAAAAATATTTTATCTAAAAGCTATGAACTTTTAGGAGATATTTCTAACACCTTTACTCAGAAGGTAAACTATTATTATACTTCGTTGAATTACGATCAGAAAAATGCCGGTGCTCTTGCCAAAATCGGTACAACTTTATACCAAGATAATAGTAAAGAGTATCTGGAATTATCAAAAATCTTTCTAACAAAAGCTGTTATTTTTGATCCAACCAACGAAGCTGCTTTGCAAATATTAAAAGAAATTGATAAAAAATACGAATTAAGAAATTTCTTTTCAACATTATTGCCTTTATTTATTCTATCAATATTTATAATTTTTATTATCTATATATTTGGAAAGGAGAAAGAACAAGAAAATGCAGCTAAATGAAGAAAATAACTATATTAAAGTTTTAGACAAAGGATTTGTAATTCTCGTAGATTATATGGGTAACGATCGCTCAGCAGTGAAAGCCGCACGTGTTTCTCATGGCAAAGATATTTCTACAGAAGAGCGAGATAAAAATCTCATTAGTTATCTCATGAAACACGGTCACTTGTCTCCTTTTGAACATATCACTTTTACATTTCATGTAAAAGCTCCGATATTTGTAGTCAGACAATGGTTTCGACATAGAATTGGTATGTCTCCTAATGAAATGAGTAGACGATACACATCAAAAAATGCTAATGAGTTTTATGTCCCGCAACATATAAGAATTGAAGATCCTACTGATAAACAAAGCAGTATAAAGTATGAAGATGAAAATACAAAAAATGAAGCTTTAAAAATTATTCAAGAAACATATACTCAAGTTTATAATGCCTATGAAAACCTTTTAAAATTAGGTGTGGCAAGAGAAATGGCAAGAATTGTTTTGCCTGTTGGAGAATATACAGAATTTTATTTAACCACAAATGTAAGGGCTTTAATGCACTTTTTAGATTTAAGGGCTAGTACCCATGCACAATGGGAGATTCAAGAATATGCCAAAGCATTGGCACAATTTTTCAAAAAGTTATGTCCTTGGACATACGAAGCATATTTGAAGTATGAATATAAAGGTGATGTTTTAAAAAATGAAATTTAGAGACTTTAAAAAATAATGTTTTGAATTTAAAACGGGTTCAGACTAATATTAAAATCAAATTTAATTAGGAGGTTTTTTAAGTGAAAAAAGCTGCTTTATTCCTCATAATGGTTTTGCTATTAACTACTGTTAGTTTTTCCATAACTGTTTTGAACGAAATAACCTATAATATTGATATTTCTTATGCTGCTACTGATGTTGAGAAAGTATTAACAAATTTTGGAATCAAAAAAGGGAATTACGTTAGTGAAATTGATATTAGGTTAGCTGTACGAGAAATTCTAAATATAGGTTATTTTACTTCGGTCTCCTATAATTTCAATGAAGACTTGGGATTGTTAGAAATTATATTTGTACCAAATCCTACACCACAAAAAATAGCAATCGAAATATTGGGAGATAAATTAATTGACAAAAAGAATATAGAGTCTACGATAACTGTTAAACCAGGAATTCCTATTAACTTAAATGATTTTCAAAATTCTTTAAAAAATATTCAAGACCTTTATATAAAAAATGGTTACCAATTTGTCGATGTATCATCCAACCTAAAAATAAATAGTGAAGGATTAACTCTTGAATCAACTGAAATAAACAAAAAGAAATATGATAATACAACTCTTGTTTTTATTGTAAAAGAGTATACTCTTTGGGATTTAGAACTTAGAGGCGAAATCTCTCAATTAGATAAATCATTAATAAAGGATAGACTTGGTTTTAATTTTAGAAAAGATTGGAATCAAAAATTTTTCTTGTTTAGACCCAACGTTAAAGAAACATACCCTAGTTTTCAAAAGATTCAACAAATTCTTTCTTCTCTAAATCAAATGCCTTTTTTTACTCCTGATACTAAGTTATATTTTGAAATAATAGATATTCCAGAAAATAAAGGTGGAGAGTTAATTTTAATACTTGAAGGAAATTTAAGAAAAATTGTTGATACAGAACCAATTTTCTTATCCCAAGTGGTTTATAACGGTAATGAAAGTATTCCAAAATTTAGATTAGACGAAGAAATTCAAAAACATTTAAAAATAGGTATGCGTAATTATAATTTAGATCTTTTATATGCCTATGATGCAATTCAGCAGTTATATTTTAACGAAGGATACATATTTACACAGATAACTCCCTATTTTCAAGATGAAACCTTGATCTTTGAAATAAAGGAAGCTAAAGTAGGAGAAGTTGAAATAACGCAAGAAGAAGACGCTAAAACACAAAGGTATATTGTAGAATCCCTAGTGAAAATAAAACCCGGTGATGTTGTCAATCAAAAACAATTGCAGGATACTTATATTTCTTTTGTTGGTACAGGGTTCTTTGATAATGTTCAAATAGTTCCATTTCTCATTGAAGAAGAAGAAAACATTTTTGGGTTTAGAATTACCCCCGTTGAAAAAGAGAAATTAGGAAAGTTAATTGGAGGAATAACATGGACTATGCCGGATGGAGAAGAATGGTATAAAGGCTTTAGTGGACAATTAGAAGTTGAGTGGGCTAATCCATTTGGATATGGACAAACATTCGACGTTTATACTAATTTAACTCCGCTAAATAACAGATATGAATTTGGGTTCAACTACAATATAATAAAGTTGCTTGGTAGTGACTTAGATTTAGGAGCAACAATTAAGTACACATTGACAAACGATGGAATATTACATTCTGGATTTGAGAACAAACTTTTAACCAACCAATTTAGTATTTCTGTTTCTCCAAGATATCAAATTTATGATTTTTCATATTTAACAGGTTCTTTAGGGTACAATAATTATACTTTTAAAGATGAACCGGAAAAATTGAATACTTTAGATACATCGATAGGATATTTATATAACACTGTTGACAGTCCTTACAGGCCTTATCAAGGTATTTACTTTAGAGTCAACGACTTGCTGGGTTTTCAATTAGACAATATGGATAATTATTACTTAGGAGCTAATATAGAAGCCAAATATTTTCAAAGTTTTTATAAATTCACGTGGGGGTCGCGGCTTAGATTTGCTTCTGTTACAGATCAAAGTAATCTATACCCAGATTTTGGAGTTGGAGGTATGAACTCAATAAGAACTTATAATTTTTATGAAAAACAGGGAGATTCATTATTACTTTTCAATACAGAATTAGTTTATGAACTCTCAAAAGGGCAAATTCCTTTAGATGCTTTTGCTTTCTTTGATTATGGAAATGCAACAGAGCTTTCCGATATATTTTCCGATCCACTATGGTCATTTGGTGGAGGTTTAAAGATAACAGTACCTTTATTTGGACAAATCAGCTTTGGATACGGATGGGATAAAGATTTGGACGGCCAATTTTGGTTTGGTTTTGGTCAAGTATTTTAGAAAAATTTAATATCTTTATGAAAATATATTTTAATCAAATTATAATAAATTAGTTACTTGATTATGTTATTCTAAAGGAAGAACAAAAGAAGCGGAGGTGCGGCCAAGAAGAGTAACTTCTTTCATAATTGAGGCAAAGAAAGAAGTGAAAGGCGAGGTCGCCGAAGGAATATAAAAGAAGCCTCATCTTTATATTCCTGGGTATGTGAGGAATACTTACATAACTGTCACGTAAAAAACGTGGAGAGCCGCTAAGTTAAAAGATAATTTTTAACGAAAACCTCTCCCAGTTTGAGAGGTTTTTATTTTTAACAGATAATGGAGGTGCCTTTTATTGAAAATCGCAGTTGTAGGTGCAACAGGAGAAGTCGGAAGAACTTTTTTGAAACTATTTGAGGAGTTTAGCCTTGCAAAAGATATAACTGACTTACGTTTGTTCGCTTCCGAAAGGTCTCAAGGTCAGTTAATTAAAGTAGGTTCAAAAGAATATCGAGTAGAGACTTTGACCGAAGATCATATGAAAGAAAAATACGATTATATATTTTTTTCTGCAGGTGCAAAAGTTTCAGCAAAATTTGCTCCCATTGCCCAAGAATATGGCAACACGATAATAGATAATTCTTCTCAATTTAGAATGGATCCAAAAATTCCTTTGATTGTTCCAGAAATAAACGGAGAGTTACTTAAAAATTATAAAGGTATAATTGCAAATCCAAACTGTTCCACAATACAAATGGTGTTAGCTTTAAATGGAATTTATAAAAAAATTGGATTAGACGAAATAGTAGTATCTACTTATCAATCCGTTTCAGGTGCAGGTAACAAAGGCATAATAGAGTTGTTCAATCAACAAAAAGGGATAGATGAGATAAAACATTTTCCTAAAATAATTAAAAATAACGTTATACCTTTGATAGGCGATGAACTAAATAATGGGTTTACTTCTGAAGAAGTCAAGATGATAAATGAAACCCATAAAATTTTTTCTGATAATAATATAAAGGTTTATCCAACAACAGTGAGAGTCCCAGTTGTTTATGGGCATTCAGAATCAGTTCTAATTAAAACTAAAAGTGATGTAGAACTTTCTGAATTAATTGAGCTTATAAATTCAACTCCCAATGTACAATTCACAGAAGAAATTATAACTCCCTACGAAGTGGCAGGCAGTGATACAACATATGTATCAAGATTGAGAAAACCCGAAAAAAATTGTTTTTTAATGTGGATAGTAGCAGATAACATAAGAGTTGGAGCAGCTACAAATGCCTTGAGAATATTGTTTAAACACAAAGAATTAAATATTAAAGGTAATTGAGGTGTAAGTGTTGAAAAAAGTGCTTCCTTTTACAGAGCAAGAACTTTTAAAATTAATAAGTCAAACAAAGACTCCATTTTATGTTTATGATGAAAATGGCATAAGGCAAAGAATAAAATCTTTAAAAGACGCTTTTTCATGGGCTAATTTCAAAGAGTTTTTTGCTGTAAAAGCTACTCCTAATCCTCATATTCTCAAAATTGTAAAAGAAGAAGGATGTGGCGTAGATTGTAGTTCTATGGCAGAATTAGTCTTAGCTGAACAAGTAGGTTTTAAAAATGAGGACATCTTGTTTACATCAAATGATACACCAATTGAAGAGTATGAAAAGGCTTTATCTTTAAATGCTACATTGAATTTAGATGATATAGGTCACATCGAAGCATTAAAACAAAACCTTAAAATTCCTGAATTGGTCTCCATAAGATATAATCCTGGAGGAGAGTTTGGCAATTATATTATAGGTAATCTTAAAGAATCAAAATTTGGAGTTACAAAAGAAGACTTGATAACAGGCTTTAAAAAACTAAAAGAATATGGAACAAAACGTTTTGGCATGCATATTATGGCCGTATCAAACGAATTAAATCCTCAAAACATTGTTAAAATCGCAGAAATTATGTTTAATTTGGCCGTAGAATTAAATAAAAATTTGAAAATAGATTTTGATTTTATTGATCTTGGTGGAGGATTTGGAATCCCGTACAAACCGGGAGAAAAAGAATTAGACATATACTTTGTTGCCAGCGAGATCAAAAAAATGTACGATAATATAATAATAAAAAACAACATCAATCAGCCCAAAATTTACATGGAACACGGTCGATATATAACTGGACCAAACGGTTATCTAATATCAAAAGTCTTACATATAAAAGAATCCTATAAAAAATACGTAGGAATAGACGCTAATTCTGCGAATCTTTTAAGACCGGCCATGTACAAAGCTTACCACCATATCACTGTTCTGAATAAAATATATTCTCAACAAGAGACAGAATCTTATGATGTAGTTGGTTCGCTGTGTGAAAACAACGATAAATTAGCGGAAAATAGAATTTTGCCAAAGTTAGGTGTAGGAGATACCTTGATTTTTCATGATGTTGGAGCTCATGGACATGCTATGGGGTTTAATTATAATGGGAAATTGAGATCTGCAGAATTTTTATTTACACACGAAAGAACTTTTAAAATGATAAGAAGAGCTGAAACTTTGGATGACTATTTTGCTACTTTAAAGATATAAGGTTGAATTTATAAGATACCAATTACAAAATTAGAAAATTAACCGGTAAATAATCTTTTGATTTTAAATGGATCCGGGGTGTAGCTCTTTCTCCCGTATCGAAGTGTCAACCAAGCTAAAGAACAGACAAAAGCTCAAAATTAGAATGTCGGAGACATTTTATAAAAATTTAAAGTGAGCAAAAACTAAAATTAAAGGAGGAAAACTCATGTTTAAAGGTACAGGTACAGCTATGATCACTCCTTTTAATGAAGATAAATCAGTTGATTACGATTCATTAAAATCTTTCGTTAAATTTCAGATTGAAAATCAGATAGACAGCTTAATAGTTTTAGGTACAACAGGAGAAGCTCCAGCTATTGAAGAAGACGAAAGAAGAAAGATCATCGAATTAGTTTTAGAAACAGTAAATAAAAAAATCCCAGTAATAGTTGGAACAGGGACAAATAATGCAAACCATGTTTTAAAAAACAACAAAATGGCTGAAGAACTTGGTGCTGATGGGTTATTAATAGTGACACCTTATTATAATAAAAGCACTCAAAAAGGATTGGTAGAATATTATAAATACATAGCTGAAAGAACCACTTTACCAATTATTGTCTACAATGTACCGTCAAGAACAAGTTTGAATATTTTGCCAACTACAGTAGTAGAAATTCATGAAAAAGCTAAAAACGTTATTGGAGTTAAAGAAGCGAGCGGAGATATTTCTCAAATTGCAGAACTATTTGCAATAAAACCTGATTCTCTCAAAGTTTTTTCCGGTAATGACGATCAAGTTTTACCAATAATGGCTTTAGGTGGCGATGGTGTCATATCTGTAACGTCTAATGTAGTTCCAAAAGCAATAGTCGATTTAACTCATCACCTTCTTGACAATAACTATGAAGAAGCAAGAAAATTAAATAATAAATACATGAGACTCCATAAACTCTTATTCAAAGAAGTGAATCCTATTCCTATAAAATATGCTGTATCAAAGATACATCTTTGCAAAAACATTCTAAGACTACCTTTGACAACATGTACCAAAGAAACGCAAAACATTATTGATGAAGAACTAAAAAGGTTGGGTTTAATATGAAGATAGGGATAGTTGGATATAAAGGTAGGATGGGAAAGGAGATAAAAGAGGTTTTTGAAGAAAAAGGACATCCTTTTGTATGGGGATACGATAAAGATGGAGAAACTTATAAAGATATACCTGAACTTATTATAGATTTTTCCTTGCCAGAAGTGTTAGAAATCTCCATTAAATATGTAAAGAATTTCTCAATTCCATTGATCGTAGGAACTACAGGACTAACTGACGAGCAACTCGAACAATTAAAGGATATTTCAAACGATATACCAATTGTTCAAAGCTATAATTTTTCGATTGGCATTCAATTGTTCCTTAAAATCGTAGATTTATTAAAAGGATACGAAGAAGGTTGGGATCTTGAGGTCTCAGAAATTCATCATAGATTCAAAAAAGATAAACCTTCTGGTACCGCGAAGATGATAGTAGAACATTTTAATAAAGAAGTTCCTATAAGTTCGCTCAGACTTGGTAATGTCCCAGGTGATCATACTCTTTATATGGCAAATTTAGGAGAAGTCCTTTCAATCTCTCATCGTGCTTTATCAAGAAGGGCTTTTGTAGAAGGAGTTTTAAAATCAGCTGAGTTTATAATTAATAAAGATAAAGGTTTTTATACATTTACAGACGTGTTATTCGGAGAAAATTATCAATAAATTTTGTCGATTTATATCCTTGTAAAACGTAGAGACATTCAATTGCAGTCCAGACATTTGAAATTATAGGACGGAGCCCCTTTCCCCTTATTCGGTACAAGTACCAAAGAAGTTAAAAGAATTAAGAATTAGCGAAGATTAAAGAGATACTTTAGAAACGAAGCGTTTCTAAAAACAAGGTTTTGACGTTATAACGGGTCCAGGGCAGAGCCCTCATTTTTCCTTCGCTACACTCAGTTAAGAAGTTAAAGAAATTCGTAGTTGGTAAGTATTTGATAGATACTTTGGAAATGAAAATTTTCAGAAAATAAGTATTCGAATTTAAAATGGGTTCATGGCGGAGCCCCTCTCCCCTTCTCTTTAGCTACACGCAGTGAAGAAGTTAAAGAAATTCATAGTTAGTAAGTATTTGATAGATACTTTGGAAATGAAAATTTTCAGAAAATAAGTATTCGAATTTAAAATGGGTTCAGGGCGGAGCCCCTCTCCCCTTCTTCGGTACAAGTACCTAAAAAGTTAAAAGAATTAAGAATTAGCGAAGATTAAAGCTGCAGAGGTATTTTTGAAAAAATTTAAAACTAAAATATTGGCAAAACTTAAGTTTTGGAATTTCTAAAGTGAGCATAGACTTTGAATATAAGGAGGACAATATGGATACAAACGAGATAATAAACTACATTGCAAATGCTAAAAAAAAGACTCCAATAAAGGTCTATATTAATGGAAATTTAGAAAATATTGATTTTTCTAATTTTGAATACTATGGAAATAACAATTTCGGTATTTTATTTTGTGAATTGAAAGAATTTAACACTTTCTACGAAATAAATAAAAATTTCATAAAAAGATATAGAATAGAAATGGACAGAAAAAATTCTGCTATTGCCTTAGCTGATCTTTCTAAATACAACGCAAGAATTGAACCAGGAGCTATTATAAGAGACATGGTTGAAATTGGTGATGGGTGCGTGATAATGATGGGTGCTGTTATAAACATAGGTGCTGTAATAAAAGAAAACACGATGATAGATATGAACGCAGTTGTTGGAGGAAGAGCTATTATAGGTAAAAACTGTCATATAGGAGCAGGAGCTGTTATAGCAGGTGTTATAGAACCTCCAAGTGCCAAACCTGTAATTATCCAAGATAATGTGTTGGTAGGAGCAAATGCAGTTGTATTGGAAGGAGTAGAAGTAGCTGAAGGCGCAATAATTGCTGCTGGTTCTGTAGTTATCTCAGATGTAGAACCATATTCTGTTGTTGCTGGTGTGCCAGCTAAATTCATTAAAAAAGTTGATGAAAAAACGAAATCAAAAACTCAATTGATAGAAATATTAAGAAAAATCGATTGATCTTATTTATACTTATGTGATCCGGGGTGAATATTCGTGAAGCTTATTGTACAAAAATATGGAGGAACTTCTGTAGCAGATGTACAAAAGGTAAGAAATGTAGCCAAAAGAATTGAAAGTAGAGTAAAAGAAGGATTTAAAGTAATTACAGTTGTGTCAGCCATGGGGGATACCACAAATAGATTGATTAATTTAGCAAAAGAGTTCGTTCAAAATCCTGAACCAAGAGAGTTAGACATGCTTTTAACAACAGGTGAGCAAGTTAGTGCTTCTTTAGTAGCTATGGTATTAAACGAAATGGGTATAAAAGCGAAATCTTTTAATGCTTTCCAATTGGGGATAATAACTACTTCTGATTTTAATGAGGCACAAATAAAGAATTTCAATAAAGATATCGTTTTAGGTAATCTTCAAAATTATGATGTAATCGTTGTAACAGGTTTTCAAGGTATTACAGAAGAAGGAGATTTAACAACTTTAGGAAGAGGTGGATCAGATACTTCTGCTGTAGCTTTGGCTGCAGCACTGAAAGTACCGTGCGAAATATATAGCAACTATGCAGGTATATATACTGTAGATCCGAAGCTCTACTCGCAAGCCAAAAAATTAAAATATGTCAGTTACGATGAAATGCTTGAAATGGCTGCTTTAGGCGCAAAAGTTTTACATTCACGATCTGTTGAAATTGCAAAGAAATTTAACATAGTAATATACTGTGCGTCTTCTTTTAGTGAGGAGGAGGGAAGTTACGTGGTAAACAATTATTCTGATTATTTTTTGGAAGAACCTGTTGTAACCGGATTGAGTGCTGATGATAACCAAACTCAAGTTACAATTTTAAATATACCTTCTGATATTTTGTTAGTAAATAAAATTTTTGAAATTGCAGCAAAGATAAATCTTAACATTGACATGATTTCAATAATAAATAATAACGACAAAATAAACTTTTCTTTCAGTATAGTAGAAAATGTAGCTGAAAACTTAGAAAATAAATTGAAAGAAATTTTAAAAGATGTCGATGAGAAAAGTATAGATTTCAAAAACGGTTTAGTTAAAATTTCTGTTGTTGGTATAGGAATGAGAAAAGCAAAAGGTGTAGCTTCAAGATTTTTTAAAGCGTTAAACGATATTCCTATTTCTCTGGTCACAACCTCTGAAATTAAAATTTCCTGTTTAATCCCACAGAAACATAAACAAAAGGCAATAGAAGCCTTAGTAAAGGAGTTTAATTTATGAGTTTATTAAAAATGTACGATGCATTTCCTTTAAAACTAGAGAAAGCAGAAGGATGTTATATATACGATCAAAATGGAAATAAATATTTAGATACTTTTGCTGGCATAGGAGTCGTTAATTTTGGCCATTCTAATCTCGAACTACTTGAAGTACTAAAAGCCAAAATGAGTAGATATATGCATTTATCTAATTTTTTCCTTGATGAGGATGCCGTAGAAATTGCTGAGAAGTTAATTTCTTTTACTGGCAAAAATGGGACTGTTTATTTTACCAATTCTGGAACTGAGGCTACAGAAGCCGCTTTAAAAGCTGTAAAAAAGAGAGTGACTGCTAAAAGAAACAAAATCGTGTATTTTGAAAATGCATTCCACGGAAGAACACTTGGTGCTTTATCTGTAAATGGTTTCAAAAATTTGAGAGAACCATTTGAGCCATTGATCCCAAATACCATTGAATTAAAATTTAATGATATTGAAACTCTTACTCAATATTTTCAAACGTTTGGAGAAGAAACTTTAGCTGTATTTGTAGAACCGATATTAGGTTCAGGTGGTTTAATACCAATCACACAGGAATTTGCCTATGCTATTGAATCTTATAAAGAAAAGTACAACTTCATCTTGGTTTGTGATGAAATACAGGCGGGTCTTGGAAGAACAGGAAAAATCTTTTCACACCAACATTTTAACCTTAATCCTAATATAATAACGTTAGCAAAATCCTTAGGTGGTGGCTTACCTTTAGGAGCTACTTTATTTTTAGAAAATATTTCTCAAGCTTTTGAAAAGGGTGAACACGGATCCACTTTTGCTCCAAATCCTGTAGCTTTAGCAGGAGCAAAATTTGTTTTAACCCATATACCCGATGTACTTGAAAGTGTCAAGGAAAAAGGAGAGTCAATAATTAATTGGCTACAAAATAAAAACTTTGAAAAGGTAAAAGATATTCGTGGAAAAGGATTAATGTTAGGAATAGAATTGAAAGAGGAAGATCCTCATCTTAAAGAAAAAGGTTTAGAAGTTGGCTTGTTACTAAATGTCCTTAAAAACAAAATAATTAGACTGTTGCCTCCTTTAACTATTAAAACCGAAGAAATTCAAGAAATGCTTAATAAACTGGAGTTGATATTGAGTTGAGTTTAAGTCCTTATGAAATAAGACATGTAATTCACGAAAATCCAGAATTATCTGCTCAAGAATATGAAACTACTCAGTTGTTAGAAAAAAACATAAAAGAACTTTCTCAATATTACAATGAGTCATTAAGAATTTATAAACCTCTTCAAACAGGACTGATAGTTGAATATGCGCCTTTAGATAGCAACGAATATTTATTATTTAGAGCAGATATAGATGCTTTAAATATTCAAGAAGAAACTGACGTAGAATTTAAATCGAAAAATGATTTCATGCATGCGTGTGGACACGACGTTCATACTGCGATATTGTATGGATTCCTTATAAATGTTTTAGAAAAACAAATAAAAAAGAATATACTATTCTTATTTCAACCTGCTGAAGAAAGTGGTGGGGGAGCTGAAAAAATTCTTAAAAGCGGTATATTAGAAAAGTTTAATATCAAAAACGCTTTTGCACTACATGT
This sequence comes from Petrotoga sp. 9PWA.NaAc.5.4, assembly GCF_002895485.1. Taxonomy (NCBI): domain Bacteria; kingdom Thermotogati; phylum Thermotogota; class Thermotogae; order Petrotogales; family Petrotogaceae; genus Petrotoga; species Petrotoga sp. 9PWA.NaAc.5.4. The sequence goes on along the minus strand of NZ_AZRK01000017.1, from coordinate 16,867 downwards.
AACTGATGAATATCCCTTAGGAACAGTTGCTACAACTGCAGGTGTAATGTTTGCCTCATCAATGGAAATTTTTATAGATTTTCATGGGAAAGCCTCTCATTTAGCTTTTCCACAAAATTCAAAAAATGCTTTAAATGCCCTGAGGCTTTTTTTAGATTCAATTGAAAAAATCCCGAAAGATCCTCTGGTCCCATTTGTTTTTGGTATCGGAAAAGTATCTGCCGGTAGAGCTATAAATATAGTACCTGACAAAGCTAATCTTGAAGGTAGCGTTCGAACAACAAATTCAGAAAAGGCTTTAGAATATTTTCAAAATCTTAAGGACATTCTAAATGGTATCTTTCAAATTACAGGTGTGGATTTTAGTATAAGTCAAGGCTCTTTTTACACCGAAGTTCTGAACAACAAAGAGTTATTCGACAACTTTTCTCATAAACTTTCAGAAAAATTTAAATTTATCGATTGTGGCTTGAAAATGACGGCTGAAGATTTTGGATTTTTTTCTAAAAAATATAAAAGTTTAATGTGTTGGCTTGGAACTTCCAAAGGAGAACATTTCGGTTTACATACTCCTAAATTTTTACCGCCAGATGAAGCTATAGATTTAGGAGTAAAACTTTTCGAAACATTTTTAGAAGAGTAAGTCAATAAACAGATTTTATAAGGCATTGGGCAATCTCAAAATCATTTTTAGTAGTAAGCTTAATATTAGTTTTATAATCCTCTACAATATAAACTTCAAAACCAGCTGATACATAAATTGAAGCATCATCAGTAAAATATTCAAGCTTATTTTCTACTTCTTTGTATGCGTAAAAAAGCTTTTCAAAATCAAATACTTGTGGAGTATGGTGTAAATAAATATTATTCCTATCGAGCATTTTAAATAACTTACTTTCTTTTGCTATAGACATAGTATATTGTGCCTTTTCAGCCAAAATAGCTCCGCCTAAATTTTTAGCTTTATCTACAACCTCCTGTATCTTCTTTTTATCTGTGAAAGGTCTCACTGCATCATGAATAGCTACAAAATTTGGTTTTATTGGTAAATTGTTCAAGTAGTTAAGCCCAACAAAGACACTTTCTTGCCTACTTTTATCTCCGATCAAAATTGTAGAACATTTGTTTAGATGAGAAACTTCCATTTTCGATTCTTGTAGATAATCCTTATGAGTCACAACGATAAATTTATCTATTTCATTCGAATTTTGCAGCTTTTCTGCAGTTAATTGTAAAACTGTCTTATTATTCAATTTTTGAAATTGCTTTGGAATTTCGTATCCCGCTCTTTTTCCTTCTCCTGCAGCTACTATAATCGCATAGACCATCTTCATTCCTCCAATATCAGCATCTTTTACTTACCTTAGAAATTCAAAACTACCTCCCCCCTTCTGACTCTTACTAATTCTTAATTTCTTTAACTTCTTCGCTATGTGTAGCGAAAGAGAGAGGGGAGAGGGCTCCGCCCTGGACCCATTTTAAATTCAAATGCTTGTTTTCTGAAAATTATCATTTCTAAAGTTCCTATTTAATTTTTTAACTTCTTCGCTATTTGTAGCAAAAGAGAGAAGGGAGGGCTCCGCCCTGGACCCATTTTAAATTCAAATGCTTGTTTTCTGAAAAAGTTTCATTTCTAAAGTCCCTATAGTATCTTTACATAACACAAAAGAAAATACTCAAATTGATAGCACCTACTCTAAACCTGAGCCCGTGACTTTGTTCTTGTTCATAATTTTTTTAAATTGACACAACACTCCAATTGGAGTATAATATTCTTATAAGAGTTTTTTATTTTGCACAGTGATACTTATTATAAGGTCTGATTCGGCAGTTGCATACCTCGCTTTAATTTAAAAATCAAAAATAAAACTATACCCTGCACTTCAAGCATGCCTGTCCAATTTGGTAATTAATTAATAAAATAAACTTTTGAATTTAAAACAGGTCAAAGATGAATCAAAACCTCTAACGAAGGAAATTCCATACATATCAGACTTTCAGCCTGACACCCCTTTTACGAGGAAAATTAATATCGAAAAGTGCTTTTGAATTTAAATGGATTCAGGGCAGAGCCCTATCCCTTTTTTCACCGCAGCATACCAATTACGTTAAAAGAAATTCATAGTTAGTAAGGATTAGAATTATAGAGATATTTTTTTAAAAATTTAAACTTAGAATATAAATAAAATTTAAGTTTTAGAATTTCTAAAGTAAATAACTTCAGCATACTACAGGAGGGATAGTAAATGGATTCTATATGGATTTATATTATAGTTGGTTTCGTTGCTCAGATAATCGATGGAGCCTTAGGAATGGCATATGGAGTATTCTCTAACTCTTTATTGTTAGCTTTTGGCATTCCTCCAGCTGTATCGAGTGCATCGGTTCATTTTGCAGAGACCTTCACAACTTTAATTTCAGGAGTTTCTCATTTCAAGTTAGGAAACGTTGATAAGAGTTTATTTAAAAAACTTGTGGTTGCTGGTGTAATCGGAGCTGTTGTGGGCACATATATTCTTTCAAACATCGATGGAAACAAAATAAAACCCTTTATAGGAATTTATTTACTTCTCATGGGGATACGCATATTATTTAAAGTCATAAATATGCATAAACACTCGGATGAGAAAATTACAAAAAGAAGGCACTTCGCTTTTTTAGGCCTTGTAGGTGGCTTTTTAGATGCCATAGGTGGCGGTGGCTGGGGACCGGTTGTAACAGCAACGTTGGTTTCTGATGGGAAAAATCCAAGAAAAACCATAGGCTCAGTCAATGCCGCAGAGTTTTTTGTAACTGTTTCCACAGTAATTACCTTCACCGTTTTTCTTACTGCTTTTAATTGGACAGCAGCTTTTGGCTTATTAATAGGTGGAGGCGTCGCTGCTCCATTAGCTGCTTTGGTAACTAAGAAAGTACCCACAAAAGCCCTTATGACAATGGTGGGATGTTTAATTACTTTTGTAAGCCTTAGAATGATTATTTTATCCATATAATGCTAATACGGCATCAAAGAAATCTGTTATTTTGTTTACTTTTAGATTTTTGTTGTTAGTTATAAAAATACCTTTTTGAGCGTGGTTTGCATCATCTGGTCCCACATCATTTTCATGGGTATATAAGCTCTTACTTCCAACAGTACCTTGACACCTCAAGTAAAGGTCATCAAAATATATTATCAAATCGGGGGGAATGTTGTTAACGGCTTTGTATATGTTTTGTGGCTCAAAAACCTTTGTATTCAATGATTCCCCATTTTCACCTTTTATTTCTTTTAATTCTTGAATTAATTGATTTTTTAAAGTATATATATTTTTTTTATCGATCGTTCCTTGTGGTTCTCTATCTTTTATATTGAAAAATAACTTTCCATGATAACCACCATATCCCCATGCTTTGGTTTTGCTCCAATCGACTTTACCTTCTTTTATCAACCTATTTATAATCACAGGAGTTTGTGGATATTCTTTCAAAACTAAGTATCCTTTTTCTATAAGCCATTCATTTAGCGCTATGCCTCCATACATAGGTTTTATGCCATGATCTGAGACAATTATCACATCATAGTTTCCATCTATATTTCTTAAAAAATCTCCTATACAATTGTCCAAATAAATGTAATAATCTTTTATAGCTGAATTGTATATGCTGGAAACATATTTAGGATGTGTTTTATCATGTAAAGACCAAAAACCATGATGTATCCTATCACTACCTATTTCGATCATTATAAACAAGTCCCATTCTTTGTTTTTAGCTAAGTAATTCGCTATTGCAAAATGATTATCAGTCATTTGATATATTTGTTTTAAGAGTTTTTTCTTATTATCTGTTCTAAACTCTTCAACATCAAAAATGTAATGGCCTACAACATTTTTCAACTCATTTTTTAAAGCTTTTGGGTAAGTATAGTCAGATTTGTAAGAAGGAGTTAAAAAGCCCGAGATCATACATCCATTTATTGACTGTGGAGGATAAGTTAAAGGTACTCCCATTACAATGCTTCTTTTGCCAATATCGCTGAATTTATCCCAAATCTTTTTAACTTTTAAACGCTTGGAAAAAACTAAGGATAAAGAATTGTACCCATAATCTTGCCTATTTGTAAAACCATATATTCCAAGTTCCCCAGGGTCCTTACCAGTAAACATACTCATCCATGCAGGAATTGTTATCGGAGGAATTGTTGATTCAATTTCATTGTATATTCCGTTTTCCATTATCCTTTTTAAGTTTGGCAAGTCTTCATAAAATTCTTCAAAAACCAATTGAGGTGAAGCACAGTCTAATCCAATTATAATTAGCTTTTTGCCCATAAAAAACTCCTTGTCATCTTTTAAAACAAGTCATTCGTCTATATATCCTAAATTTTTTAGCCTCTTCTTAATCACTTTTATTTCATCTTCTGTGAGATTTTCTATTTCTTTACCTTGTTCTTTGTCACTTTTTGTTTTCTGAATCTCTTCAGAAGAAACTAAATCTCTTAGTACAAACACAACAAACTCAGTGACGCTTGAATATCCTGTATTTTCAACTATCGCTTTTAGCTTGTCATATAAGGGTTTGGGTATTTTTAATGTAACTTTATCAGACATGCTTTACCACACTCCAATTACCTTTTTCATTAACAAAAGCATATCAATTGCCCACTTTAAAATTTTAGGAAAAACACAATCAATGAAAACTAAAAAATGGGTAATCTCAAACCAACAATATTTTCATCATCAGCATCAAATTCACCAGAATATTCCTCAAGCTCATTTAAATCCCAATCAAAAACCGTTAAATAGCACACATTATCTTCTGTTTCACTAAACAAGGCAGGAAACCCTTCATCATCTTGTTGATCTTCTTTCTCTTGCGATAAACTGATTTCACTAACTACTGAGTACCCAGGTATATAAACTATATTCTGAATCTCATTTATGAAATCAAAAAAGCTATCAAACTCTTCTTCACTTGCGAAATCCATAGGAAAATCTATTGGAATTGATTCCTCTTCGATATCAAAACCTTCCAAATATTCTTTTAATTCATTATATAAATCTTCATCTTGTTCTTTGATTTTTTTAAGAAATTCATCTTTTGATTTTTCTGTAAAGTTGACCCATAGGATTAGCATCGGGTGCACATGATCATGATGAATCAAACCACTGTCTTTTAAAGTACCTATGATTGATTTATGAAATTCCGGATAATTAACGCTCATAATTTCCTCCTTTGATTTTTTATCATACTCATTGTAAGAACGCTCTACCTTTCCATTCCAAATAAAATTACTTTAATATCTCTTTTAGTTCTTCTGCCTTTCAACTAAATTATACCATACATTTAAAAACTGCTTTAAAAATATAACGGCCTTAACAAATAGTATACTTGTATCAACTTGGTTCGACCAGACCACGATCAAATTATAATTCTCTAAATTATATTTGCCTCATTTGCTTTCATTTTTTTGTTTGAAAGTTCTGAAACATAATAAAGCTCATTAAGCAACTCTAAAAAGTCTTTTATATTTGTTTCTTTATCTAAAATAATCTCTTTATTATTTTTATCAATATTTATTTTTAGATTGAAATCTTTTATCACTTTTTCTAACCTTTCAAAATCGAAATTTTGATAATTGCCTATTTTAAAAATGTTGTGTATCTTTTTCACAAAGGTCTTCCTTTCAGAGACATACTTGTCAAAATAATCTGTGCCTTTCAAAGTTATATCTTTTCCAATGACATTGTTATTTTCTTTAAGTTTATTGAAAAAAAGATCTTTTGATTCTTCATACTTTTTATAAAACTTAAACTTATTCTCAAAAAAGTACAACGTTCTTACAAACACAATCTCACCGATAATGAAGTAATCGAAATATTCTTTAGGTTTTAAAATGACTCCTTTTTTTAAAACTTTCAACATAGAACTTTCAAAAAAGAATGCCTTTTTCAGATCAAAAATATACCGCGAATTCAAATCTTGAAAGCCAATTATAGGAATGCCTACCTTTTCATCGTAATATTTGACTATGAAATCAAAACTCTTTTTTTCCTTGATCAAAGATTCATTTAACTTTCTTTTTGCCTTGTTATTGAGTATTTTATCTTCAAGCGTAGCTATTTCAGGAATTTCCGATTTTTCTAAATATAGAAACTTTTTATCAAAAATAGAATCATCGTACCTTTCAACTTCGATTAAATCTTTGGTTTTTATGTTATTCAGAAATTCTTCAATAGAGGTCTTTAGAATTTCTTGAAAAAACGGGTCTTGACTTGCTTTTAAATAATATAAACTTCCATTTTCGTTCAAGAAAGTTTCTGGAGGCTGTGACATCTCTGAGCTCGAAATCAAATTATATAATTCTTCAAGGACATCTTTTTTAAAAGTTAACCTTTCAAATTTGTTGCTGCTCATATTTATTTCCTCCATTTACTCTAAAACCTTATAAAAATGTCTCTTTGTAAATATTGCATCAAAAATAATCTTGCCCATTTTCGAAGGAACATATTTACCATATAAGATACATAAATTATACCATAATAGATTTTTCAATGTAATCACCATAATTAGAAACCACACTATACACACGTCTCCAAGTGTCGAACTGAAATTTAGGTCGCATCTACCCCTTAAATGAAGACGAATTTTACTTTCAAAATCAAAACCTTTACTATTATGGTATAATAGGTATTTTAGAAATGATAATTTTTCAGAAAATAAGCATTTGAATTTAAAGTGGGTCCAGGGCGGAGCCCTCTCCCTCTTTTTCGCTACACGTAGCGAAAAAGTTAAAGAAATTAAGAATTAGTGAAGATTAGATAGGAACTTTAGAAACGGAGCATTTCTAAAAATAAGCTTTTGAATTTATAACGGGTTCAGGGCGGAGCCCTCCTCTCTCTCCGTAGCTACACGTAGCAAAGAAGTTAAAGAAATTAAGAATTAGTGAGGATTAGAAGCAGAGAGGTATTTTGTAAAAAAATCAGCGCTAAAACATACATATAATAAGGATTTTAGAATTTCTAAAGTGGGTATTGAAACAACAATAAATGGGGGGTGCAAAATGAAAACTCCGTTAGTAAGTAATAAATTCAAAAAAGAAGAAACCCAGCTAAATAAGATATTAAATGAGTATCTTAATTTAGTTTATCAAAACCATATTTTGGATAGTGAAAAAATAGCTGAGATAAAAAAAGAGTTTGAAACTCCTTTTAATTTTGTTGCAATTGGAAAAGTAAAATCTGGTAAAAGTAGCTTTTTGAATGCCTTACTTGGTGTTAAAAAAGGTGAAGAAGAAATTTTTAAGTCAGGTGCTGCAGTAGAAACCTCCAAAATAACAATAGCGAGAAAAGGCAATAAAGAACCAGAAATAGAAAACAATGTTGTAATAGTATATAAAGATATTGAATCTTTAGAAGGAATAGAAATAATAGATACTCCTGGAACAGATTCTATTATGGAGAAACACGAAAAAATTACGTATGACTTCTTAGAAAACTGCAATTTAGTCATGTTTATCTTCGAAGCAAAAAATATATATACAAAAAGTGATTGGGAATTGATCAAAAAAATTGTATATCAATTCAAAAAAGACATTATCTTCATTTTACAACAAAAAGATAGAGCAAAAGAAGAAGAAATTGAAACCTCAAAAAAAGAATTAATTGCTAAATGTAATGAAATTGGCATAAAAGATCCCAAGATTTTTGTAACATCTGCAGCTTTAGAAATGGAATCTCAAGAAGGAAGCGGTTTTAAAGAAGTTAGAGAATATATCTTTAAAGAAATCGGAAGCGATGAAAAGAAGAGTATGAAGTTAAAAACGATAATAAATAAAATTCGTGATTCTATAACCAACAATGAAAATATCTTAGAAAAAGAAATAAATACGATAGAAGCTTATCGAAAATATTTTGAAGCAATTGATATATTCTTAAAAGATAACTATAAATTGTTAAAAGAAAATATTGAAAGATCGATAGGTGATCCAATTATAAATTATCATTCAAAAAAATTGGGGTTGTTGAAAAATAAAATTATAAGTTTATATAAAACTCAAAGTAAAGTGAAGGATTTAATTAAAGATGAGCTAACTCAATTCAAAAAAGACATAAATGAGATGATTAAAGATACACTAAACAAAAATTTAAACTATATTTTAAAAGATTATAGTAGTAGAATTGAAAAGTTGTTTTCTAAAGAAGAACTCGCTCAAAAAGTAAAGGATGAACCTTATTTAAAAATACAATTACAAACAGACATAGAAAAATATTTCGAAGATTTTAAGCAAGATATTCAAAGAGAATTAGATAAAGTTATAGAAGATACTTTTAAATCTATAAAATTTAAAAACAAGACCTTGTTTAATAGAATATACATAACAAGATCCATAACAAAAGCTATAGAAGAAGGGATTTCACTTCAAGAAAAAGAATTAAGTAGTATGTTAGATGTCTTAATCACTAACTTTATAAGAAATATTGACAATAAAACTAAAACAAAAATGCTTGAAAATCAAGATAATATTCAAAATAAAATAGATAATTTAGAAAAATACCAAAAAATAAAAAGAACCTTTGAAAGTTATGTAAAACAATTAGAAAATATCGAGCAAGCATCCTTTGTAGGAATTGGAGGAAAAAAGAATGTAAAATAAAACTAAAGGAATGAGATCAACGTATTTTTGTTAAAAACAAAACCTTCTTATTTATTCTCAAATAAAGGGGAACCAGTCAGTATTTACTGTTTTTCAAATTCAAACCATAAGCCGGGAATTGTAATATACTCTCAAGATAAGAAAAAAGAACCGTAATAAAGAATAGCACTTACAGGAAGTTTGGTAATGAACCTAAAGTATGTTATATTTTATCTTGAAAAAGTTGTTTTCCATACAAAAATAATATTATTATAGAGGTGGAGAAATGTGGCAGCAAAAAGGTTTAAGTATGCTTATTAGCTCAAAATTCAACTGAAAAATATAAAACCACCAATATATAGAATAATTGAAGTCCCTGAATATTACACTTTTTGGATTTTCATGTAGCAATACAGGATGCAATGGGATGGAGTGATTATCATCTTCATACTTTTTTCATGAAGGAACCTGCTTTTAAAACAGAAGTGAAATTGGGCATATCTTTAGAAGATTATGATGAAAATTTAATTTCTGAGTTTCTTATGAAAATTTCACAGTTTTTTACGCCTAATAATAAAAACGCGATATATATTTATGATTTTGGCGATGAATGAGTTCATCAAATCACTTTACGAGAAATTCATTCTGCTGAGAAAAATAAAGACTATCCTATTTGTATAGAGGGAAAAAGGGCCTGCCTTCCAGAAGATTGTGGTGGAGTAACTGCTTATTTAAGAATGTTAGAAATATTACAAAACCCTAAAAATGAAGAATATAAAGAAATTATAAAATGGGTTGGAAAAGATTATAATCCTGAATTTTTCGACAAAGAAAAAGTCCATTTTTCTGACCCAACAGAAAGATTTAACCAGGTATTTGAACCTTAATCTTTATTTTGGCCATTTTTTTCATTGTGGTTTCCAACATAATCACCCCTTTTTCTTTGTCCACTATAATATACTAACATCAATCAAAAAAAAATTTTTTATTTGTACATTCATATTATGATCGCTGGGCTAATGGAGAAAGGGCGTTAGACATGAGGTCAGTAGAAAATCAAGAAATACAGCTTATATCTTTGCTTTGATAGATAAGTTTAGTAAGGATTAGCAGATGAAATATATCAGTAAGTGAATTTAGGTGGGTAAGCAAAATATAAATTTGGTTTGGAGGGGGAGCATGTCTGTCTTTAGCGAATATAAAGAAAGATTTATTCTTGAGCCTAGAACGGGAAGCGGTTTAAGAAAATGCCAATTAGGTGCTATTTGGGCTCTGAAAAGTTATTTCATTTTAAATACACCTGAAGTAGCAGCTCTTATTAGCTTACCAACTGGGTCAGGTAAAAGTGCAATAATGATGGCGGCGTGTTTTGAGTTGAATCTTAAGAAGATTCTAATTATAGAACCTTCAAAAGTATTAAGAACACAAATTAGTGAACAATTTTATAATTTAGAAATTTTAAAGCGTATTGGATGCCTGTCAGAAGATTTCCCGAAAGTAAAAGTATTTGAGGTTAAGCATATTCAGTCAACAGATAAGTGGGCGGAAATTTTTCAAGAACACGATGTTATTGTTGCACACCCTAATAGTATATCCCCATATTATAAAAAAGTGTTTCCTATCTCAGCTGAACTTATAGATGCTATTTTTATGGATGAAGCACACCATTAAGCAGTTCCTACTTGGAAAGCAATTAACTCATATTATAATAATGTAAAGAGAATTTTTTTAACGGCTACACCATTTCGGCGAGATAGAAAAGCGATGGAAGCAAAATTGATTTATCATTATTCGCTTAAACAAGCTTTTGATGGTGGTATCTTAAGGCCAGTTGATTTTTTAGGGGTTAAAGCTGGGTTGGATACATATGAAAGCGATTCAATATTAATAGAAGCTGCAAAGAAAACATTCATTGAGCAAAAAAAATATAATCCAGTTTCCATAATGATAAGAACAGATAGAATTCATCATGCAGAGTACTTGCTCGAACGCTATAAATCTTCAGGTTTAAATGTTGATATTGTACATTCGGATTGAGAAGATCGTGATAATGTACGTGTTGTTAATGAAGTTAAGGAGGGTAAACTTGATGGATTAATAAGTGTTGGAATGGCCAGCGAAGGATTAGATATACCTTTGTTAAAAATCGCAGTATTACATGCAACACCGAAATCTATTCCTTATACCATCCAATTTTTGGGTAGAATCTCACGCCAACCATTAGAACAAAGTGGAAATGCTATTTTAATTGCCAATAAAGATGAGGTTAAAGGAGAGGTTAGCCGTTTATATAACTCTGATGGGACTTGGGCTAAGCTTGTACCACAACTAATTGATGAGAGCATGAAGAGAGCACAATATTATCGCTCTGCCTTAATCGATGAACCAGATTTTATCTTACCAGACTTAAATATTTATTTTAGCGCTCTTATTTATGATGTTTCCGACGACTTTTCATTTAATACGGACTTCAAAGTCAAAAGTGCATCTCCATATAGGGTTTCATATGTATCACAAAAAGACATCAATAGTCCGCTAGTAGTGATTACAGTAATTGATAAACCTATTGAGTGGGCAAATAGAGAAATTTATATTGAGAACTATCTAGATGTTCATATTCTGTACCACATTCCTGAAAAGAATCTTTTGTTTGAGTTGACTTCCAGTGAAGAAGCGCTTGATTCTTTTACTGAGAGCCCATATATAGGAAGTATGAGTAGGATTTCATATTCAAAGTTGTATAAAGCACTATCTGAATTTGATCACCAAAATTATATTATGGTTGGAATGAAGAATGCAGTTATGCCGGGTACCGCACACCCTTCCTATAAAACATTTATTGGAAATAGCGTTCAAGATACTATCCGGAATTCTGAGGGGAGGATTTTTGGAGTTGGACATGCTCTCATGAATATGGGAGAAAAGAAGACTTGGGGTATTGCAACTAAGAGAAGCAAAGTTTGGCCTATGAAGCGAGGTACCATCGATGAATATAAAATTTGGTGTGATAATTTAGCTGATTTACTAGATTCGAATATCGACTGTTCTACATTACCGGGCTTATCTTTTCTTGCAAGCGCATCTCCAATTAATAAACTTGAGGAAGCACCAATAGCAATACTTCAAGCTAATGTGTTTTATAGAACGGAGTTTTGATAATTAGTATAGAAGGTGGAAAAACGTATCCGAATGTTGTACCCAATATTAAGGTTCGATCATTTGATTCTACTAGCGGCATTTTAACTTGCGTTTTAACACTGGAATCATTCTCATGCCAAATGATTATGAACTTTAATAATACGTTATTGTGGACTGTTATTTCAAATAAGGCAATAACTATAAGATTGTTCAAGAGTGCAAATGATGTTATTACAGCAGATTTAGAGAAGATCATAAACACCTTCCCATCAACTTTAATTATGCCAAAAGGTTACATAATTGAAGGACGAACAAAGATTATTCATAATAGCTCTATTGAGGATATACCCGATGAAGTTTGGATAAAGAAAGATTGGAGCAATTGTAACATTCAATCAGAAGCGTATAAGAGAAAGCCGAATCCCAAAGAACTACCTGTAATTAATAAAACAATAAAATTTATAGAAGCCGACTTTGATAAACAGTCTGATATTCTTATTCTTGATGATGGTGCGCATGAAATATCTGACTTGATATGGATACAAGGCTCAAACCATATTATTCACTTTATTCATTGTAAACCATCTAAATCAGACAAGCCGGGTTGCCGAAAAAGTGACTGTGATATTGTATTTACTCAAGCAATGAGAAGTATTCACTGGGTATATTCGGAATTAATGTTTGAGCGTATTAAGGAAAGACTTCATGGTGAATCAAAAATAATATTTGGATCTTAGCAGTTATTGGATGAAATTGCAGCAACTTTTAAAGTAAATCAATGGAAGTGCAAAATAATTGTTGCTCAACCAGGTTTTGATATTGATAAAGTATCTAATAAAAAGCTAAGTAACAATAATGTTTATGAATTAGCAATTCCTACGTATAAGAGAATTACAGCAGGATTGGCTGACTTTGAAATATGGGGAAATCAAAAAAATCATAGTTGATATGCTTCCTTGAACGGCGGTTTTTCAAAAATTAGCCAAAAAGCTATTGACATGTTCCCACATACAGATGGTTTCTAAAATAGCCCACAGACATCAATTCCATCAACTCGCGCCACGTTGAGACGGTAGTATTAATGTCAAGGGTTGAGGAAAAATGAGCCCGGAATCCCTTGATTTATAGACGTTTCGGTAATCGGGATTAAGTAGGCATCAGATTTTCGGACTTGTCCGTGGGAACGTATCAACGTTGGTAGCATTTTTCAGAAAAGACAGAAAATGTGATGGGGTTGAGTAGCAAGGATAGATGTCAAGGGTTGAGGCGCTAAGATAAATGTTTTTCGGGTGTTGAGTGTCAAGGATGGATGTCAAGGCTGGGAAGTTATATTAGCGCAGAGCACGGGCAAAAAATATATTTAGGCAAATAAAGGGGGCTTTTTCAATTATGAGATTAGAAAACTTCATAAGAAGTGTAAAACAAAAAAGCGAGGACATGGGCTTTTGCTTCGATTCTCAACCTAGGAAGGTGAAGAATGCGGTATGGCGCAAAAACATCCATCCAGAAAAAGAAGAAGATTTCAGGAAGGGTGCTTATTTTGGATTGGTTAATGCTAATGAAGAGTCGACCGGCGCATACAGTGATTTTAGTTTAGTTATTTTTCCGAATGCGGAATGTACTCACTTTGTTATCGCCCTTGCTGTTGGCTCTCTTGGATTTAATAAGGATTACACTGTAGCAACTCTGCCTTGGCTGAGAAGACTTTTTTCCAGGCTTCGTGATAGGAAATATGCTGGCAAACAATTTTTTAAGGTGGATTTCTCTGATATTGAGACTTCTTCAGCCGTCATAAATCATTTAGAGGATGTTGATGATTTGCGCGAAGTTATAGGTAAATATCAAACAGTACTTTCTGCTTGTCAGATTGTTGAAATACAGAATGGTGCAGAAGAAGAGGCACTTGAAATTGTCTGGCAATGGTTAGCTACCTATGCCACTTTCAGGAATGTTGGAAATAACAAAAAGCAGAGAGACGAAATAAATAAATATCTTCCGGCAATTAAGGATTTAGATGATTATACAGAGGCTGCCATCTATCAGCAACTTTTAAATGAAAGGTTCATAGTTCTCCAAGGAGCCCCTGGAACAGGAAAAACATGGACCGCGAACAAGATCGGTGAGCTGCATTTCAGCGGTGAGACAGGAAAGACTTATTTTGAACAATTTCATGCTGAAACGGCGTATTCTGATTTTGTATATGGAATTAAACCCAAGACAACAGGAGATAATTTATCATATGAAGAGCATTACGGAATTCTGTGGGACGCTATTGAGTATGCACATGAATCAGGCAAAGCAACTTTATTGATCATTGATGAAATTAATAGAGCCAACCTGTCAAACGTTCTTGGACCAATATTTTATTTGTTTGAAAAGAATGCGGGGCACAGGCAGAATGTGGTAAAAATTGGGAACAAGGAAATCACCAAGCTACCTGAGAATTTATATGTAATAGCAACCATGAATACTGCTGACCGTAGTTTGGCTGTAGTGGACTTCGCGCTTAGGCGCCGTTTTTCTTGGATCACTCTGAGGCCTCATGTGATTGAAGTCCAGGGAGATAATTTGTTTTTAACTGATGAATTCAATCGTTTTTCTGAAATATTTAGCAGGTATGCGTCAAGTGAAGAACTAAATTTGCAGCCGGGACAATCATATTTTGTCGCTAAAAGCGAGGATGCATGGAGGCAACGTTTAAGATATGAACTGGTCCCTTTGATGAAGGAATATTTTGACGAGGGCTATTTAAAGAACGCTGTATCAGAATTTAGTGACTACGTATACGATAAATTAGGAATCGATTTATATGAGTGACAACACGGTTTTAACGCTTCAAGTTCTAAGCAGTGATGGCTTTTCGATGGATAAGTTGAAAAATTTGCTGTCTGGAGATAAGCGGAGATTTGAAAGAGATATCCAAAAGCTTATAAGCCTTAATAGAAAGGCGTTTGATTTTCTCGGTATTGAAGCACGAGGAAACTATGATGATAGCTTCAACTATTCACTGCGTCTAGCTTCTTCGGAGTATTCAGGGGTAATTCCTATTCGTTCTGCTGGTAGTGGCTTGGTTAGCGGTTATCTTAAAGTTACAGGTCGCTACGGAGAAGAAATAGATGATATCCTTCCCCTTCTTCGCGATGAAAATTTTACGCCAGAATTTGATGATTCTATGCCTATTAGCATTGATGCGGCAGTAGCTCCGCCAAAGTATATCGAATGCGCAAAATATATAGACATTTATGAACAGGCGGAGCGTTTCCATTGGCAGAAGTTTTCTAATAGAAACCTTACGCAATCTCGACCGCGGAACACTGATTGGGTTCGATATTCATTAGACTCCTTTGATCCTGCCAATGCGCTTAAATATCCTAACAAAATCAATCTTTTGACTACCGATCATATCGAATGGATGGTTCTTCAGTATGTACTGGATTTAGCAATTTCAGAGCTAAAGTCTTTAAAAACGCCGATTTCATTGAGAATGCATTATGCTAATGATTTGAAGAGACTCGGGCGCTGCTATGATAAAGGTGCAATAATTCCGGCAGATCATATAACTATACACTCTTCGGATCCAATGATTATTAAGGAACTAAAGAATATTGCAAATCTAATTCTTGCGAATTCATCAGATATTCGATGTGCGTGGAGGATAGATTATTCTCGGTTCTTTGAGCGATACATACAGTATCTTTTTACGCTATTGGCTCATAAAAGAGGAACAAGAATCGTAAATAATCCGCACTATAGCATTAGTGGAAAGAAACCCGCATGGGCGTTGAAGTATTTAGAGCCCGATATAGTGATGATTAAAGAAGGCAATCAAGTTATCGTTGATGCAAAATACAAGTCTCATATGTACAATTGGGATAGTAATTCCGAAGAATTACATAATACGTTTCAGGAGGATTTTCACCAGGTGCTAGCATATTCTTCATTCAACACTATGCAAAGAAAGAAGACAATTATTGCATATCCATACAATGAATTTAGGTGTTATTCAACCACAGCTCATAGCAGCCTTAATGAATGTGAGAATGTGACCTATCTTATGGGAATACCTATTTCAAAAGCCATGATTCCTGAAGTTGTTGATTCTCTTCAAGAAATTATATAAAAAGGAAACAAAAACAGATCTCCATCTTCGGAAATTCACGGTGGTGAGAAGTTTTTTTATTCTGTAATATTCACGCTCACGTTGGACTTAAATTCCATTGTAAGGTGGTCGGCGAAGACAGTGATTCTCTCGATGAGCCTTCTGAGCAGAGCCTCGTCAAATTCCGTGATGTTGGTTTCCTTCTGACCAATGAAGTTCTGCAGTTCTTTGATCCGGTTCATGGCTTCTTCACGGCTTTGGCTGTCGATCTCGGACTTTTCTTTCTGATCCCGAAGTTGGAAGATCTCGTTAACGATGGCGTCGTAGTCCAGCTTGTTACTAGCTTTCTTGATGAGCTCCTCCTAAAGTTCCTCCAGTCTTGCCAGAATTCATTTCATCTAGTGAAATGGCGTCGGGCATTAACCACAGCCTTGACGATGTTCTCTTGCAGGGTATTAAAGAATTCATTAGAAAAAAGAGATATTGGAAGCGATATGAACCTACCTAAGATAAGGACAGGCACTGGGCCGAAATTTGTATCTAAGATATTTGAAGAAACAGTAGAAAAATTAGGCATGATACATGAAAGGATACCAGATGGGTTTTATGGAGCATTCATTAGCAACGGTATGAGAATCAAAGAATTCAGTGCAAAATGTCCAAAATTAGTGGGCTAAACCGTTCCAAAAGCAATCGGAGAAGAGAAGAGCTCTCAGCCTGACTTGACTCTTTCCGTTAGTTCAGAAGCAAAATTACTATTGAAACAGGTTGCCAAAGAAGGCGGCTATGTTCTCAAGGTCTCTGATTTATCAGTGAGTACACAAATTCAGGCTCCTGACTTTGACAGTTACATGAATGTAATATTCTTAAAATAGGCATGAATATTTGAAAAGATTCGATTTTGCCTTTTCTTTTTTTATTGAAAGTGTCATCACATCGTGTGTTTTTCCTTTGTTTATCAGCGTTTTAATCTTTCCCTTGGCTTTGTTTCACTCTAACTGTTTTACCTCCTT
>NZ_AZRK01000016.1 GCF_002895485.1 Petrotoga sp. 9PWA.NaAc.5.4 | reverse complement strand
ACCGTATTTAAATGGAGAAAGGACACCGCATAGAGATCCAAATGCGAGAGGAGTGTTTTTTGGGATATCCTCGCTTAACAATGAAAATGATATCTTGAGATCAACAATGGAAGGAATAACTTTTGGATTAAGAGATTCTTATGAGTTAATAAAAGGAAAAACAATAATTAAAGATATGAGAATAGTAGGTGGAGGAGCAAAAAATAAGACGTGGGCAAAAATAGTTGCCACGAACTTTAAAATGCCGGTAAAATTACCTGAAATAGATGAAGGTGGTGCATATGGAGCAGCAATGTTAGCAGCTTTAGGAGATGGTCAAAAAGTTGAAGATGTTTTAAAATGGATAAAATTTAAAGATATTATTGAACCGAATTATGAAGAAATGGAAATATATGATAATTATTATGAGATTTATAAAAAAATATATATCTCTCTCAAAGAAGATTTTGCTATACTCTCTAAAGTTCAAAAGTGAAAAGAATTTATTAAATAATTTTTAATTTTTATGAATTAAAAAAGGAAATTAATTAAATAACAAAAATAAGTAAAAAACGGTTTTATAAAATAAAATTGATCTATTCTATTTTTGTTAAAGGTTACTTTTTTCTACAAAAATAGAATAGATTAATTTTTTATATCCCTCTATAATACTTTTATTATTTTTAATTCTAAAATTTCTGCTTATAAACTTCTCAAATTTTATTTCTTTAAAGTATCTTTTATTTTTCAAAAACTAAGAAAAAAGTTGATAATACAAGTTATTTGTATTTAATTCAAAATAATTGACTGTAATTAACTACAATTAAATTTTGTAATTACAAAATCTAAGTTTATAATTTGTATATACATCTTGTTATATATTAAGCAAATTAAGCATACAAGTCGTAACTTTGAAATCATACAAGTTCAATTTCATTTAATGGTTATAACTCTTTAGAAATATTTATTAGAAAGGAGAAATTCATAGAATGTATGAAACAATAAAGAAAGAACTCTACGAAGCTCATATGAATCTCGAAAAGTACAGATTGGTTGCATATACCAGTGGAAACGTCAGTGTTCGAATAGATAAACATGTCATTATTAAGCCTTCGGGGGTTTCTTATGATAAATTAAAAGCTGAAGATATGGTTGTTATAGATTTGGAAGGAAAAGTTGTGGAAGGGGCACTTAAACCTTCTGTTGATTCTGCAACCCATTTGTATTTATACAAACAATTAGAAGATGTTAAAAGCATAATCCATACACACTCTCCTTATGCTTCCTCATTTGCTCTTTTAAATCAGGCACTTCCTGTTTATAGTACCGCTCATGCTGATGTATTTGGAGTCGAAATACCTATTTCTTCATATGCACCTGTTGGAACAGAAGCAATAGGAAAAGCTGTTATGGAAGTAGTCAATCAAGCACGAGCGGTTCTTTTAAGCAAACACGGTGTGATAGTTATGGGCAAAGATATAAGCGAAGCAGTCAGAAAAGCAATTTTTTTGGAAGAAGTAGCTCAAACTGCTTATCTTGCAAAAACAATGGGGGATCCACAACCTTTAGATAAAGAAGAAGCTCAACGGCTTTTCGAATTCCATCATTCACATTATGGGCAAACAAAATAAGAAAATTGAGGAGGATAAACAATGTATCTAATAGGAACTGACATAGGTACTACAGGGACAAAGACGGTTATATTAGATGAAAATGGGAATCTTGTTTCCAAAGCAACAAAAACTTACAAAGTCAATACACCAAAGGCTTCTTGGGCAGAACAAGATGCCAATATTTGGTTAGATGCTTTTGTTGCTACTCTTAAAGAAAGTGTTGAAAAAGCTAACATAAATCCTTCGGAAATTGCGGGAGTATCTTTAAGCGGTCTTTACGGAGGATCAGGTGTTCCTGTAGATAAGAATATGAATCCTATATATCCATGTCTTATTTGGATGGATAGAAGAGCTTGGAAAGAAACTCAATGGGTTAAAGAAAATATTGCAAAAGATAAACTTTTTGAAATTACCGGAAATTATGTGGATTCTTATTTTGGCTTTACAAAAATTATGTGGATAAGGAACAATTTACCAGATGTTTGGAAAAACACATTCAAATTTGTCAGTCCAAAAGATTATGTAATTTACAAATTAACAGGAGAGCTTTCAACAGATTACAGTTCAGCAGGTAATTTAGGTGGAATATTTGATATAAGAACAAAAAATTGGTCAAAAGAGATGGGAGAAGCTTTAGGGATACCGATAGATATGCTTCCTGAAAAGATTCTACATTCTAAAGATATAGCAGGTTATTTAACAGAAGAAATGGCTAAATTAACAGGATTAAAAGAAGGAACCCCTATAATTTCTGGTGGAATAGATGCGCCTATGGCACAACTCAGTGCTGGAGTGTTAAACGAAGGAGAACACGTCTTTATGGCAGGAACCTCAACTTGTTGGGGAACTCTCCTTTACGATAAAAAGCCGCCTACGCCACAGCTTGTAAATTATCCTTACGTAGTTAATGAAGAAAATTGTCTTTATACATTTGGTGGAAGTGCTACAACAGGAGCGTTAGTAAATTGGTTTATTGATGAATTTGGCCAGTTAGAGAAAAGTTTTGGAGATCAAGCGGGCTATTCACCATATGATCTTTTAGAACTTAAAGCAAAAAAAATACCTTTGGGTAGTGAAGGATTAATTGTACTTCCATATTTTATGGGGGAAAGATCACCAATTTGGGATCCAGATTCAAGAGGAGTCATATTAGGCCTATCGCTCTATCACAAAAAAGAACATATTTACAGAGCTTTAATGGAATCGGCAGCTTATTCTTTAAGACATAATATGGAAACCGCAAAAAGTTCAGGCATTAAACTCAATTCTGATTGTTGGATTGTAGGAGGGGTAGCTAATTCAACCTTATGGACGTCGATATTTGCAGATGTAACTGGTTATCATATGATAAAACTATCTGACAACATAGAAGCTCCTTTAGGAGACGCATTTCTTGTGGGATTAGGAACTGGAATATTTAATAAACCAGAAGATATTAAAAATTGGATAAAAATAGAATCTAAAGTAGAAGCACAAAAAGAAAATTTCAAAAAATATGATCAATATTACAAACTTTTCTTAGAATTGTATGAAAACACAAAAGAAATAATGCACAAAATATCAAAATTATAGTTATTTTAGAAACGAAGGTTTTTAAAAAATAATATTATAGTTACTTTCGGAGGTGTGATGATGATAATAAAAAGGAAGCCAAAAATTGGGATTTTAGGAATCATGCAAAAATTATACGATAAAACATACCCTAATATCGTTGAAACACAATCTAATTACGTTAAAGAAGTAATTAACGAGTTAAAAGACGTTGCGGATTTCAAATTCATAAAGCCCGCAAGAGAAAGAAAAGACTTAGAAGAAATCATTGAAGATTACAACAACGATAAAGAGTTAGATGGAATAATCATGATGATGTTGACTTACAGTCCAGGTCAAAGAATCATTCCTGCCCTTAAAAGGAATAACTTGCCGATAATGCTCGCAAACGTTCAACCATTACCCTCAGTTACTCAAGAATGGAACATGGAACATCTTACCTACAATCAAGGCATACATGGTGCACAAGATAATATGAATGCAATAGTTAGATTAGGAATAAATTGCCCCGTTGTAACAGGAAACTGGAAAGAAGAGGAATTTAAAAATTTTGTGAAAGATTGGGCTTTAGCAGCGCAGGCAACCAAAGCTTTAAAAAGAACCAGAATCGCAGTTGTTGGAAGAATGCCGGGAATGGGGGATATCACTTTTGATTCATCAGCATTACTTAAAAAGCTTGGAGTTGAAGTGGTTGATGAAAGCATGGGTAAGGTCTACTCTTATCTTGAAAAAGTAACAAAAGAAGAAATTGAAAAGGTAAAAGCAGAAAATGCTAAGAACTTTGAAATCGATCCTAATATAAAAGAAGATCAGTACAATTTTGCTGCAAAATTCCAAGTTGCGATTGAAAAATTTTTGAAAGATGGAGAATACGACGGATACAGCATATATTTTGACTCAGTTAAAGATGATGGAAGATTTGACCAACTACCTTTAATGGCCGCATCAAATCTAATGGCAAAAGGATACGGGTATGGTGCCGAGGGAGATGCACTTGCTGCAACAGCTGTGATATTAGGCCATATTTTGGGAGAAAATGGACATTTTACAGAGATGTACGCAATGGATTTTGAAAGAGATTCCGTTTTCATGAGCCATATGGGTGAAGGAAACTGGAAAGTTGCAAGAAAAGACAAACCAATTAAACTCATAGACAGATTTTTAGGAATAGGCGATCTAAACAATCCTCCAACAATTGTATTCAACGTACAACCAGGCGAAGGAACTATAGTTTCTTTGGCTCCTATTAGTAATGGAAATTTCAGGTTGGTTGTTTCCAAGGGGGAAGTTTTAGATAGTGAAGACTATCCAAACGTTGAAATGCCTTATTTTCATTTCAAACCAGATAACGGAGTAAGAAAATCAATGACAGAATGGCTCAAAAACGGAGGGACACATCATCAATGCTTCAACATAGGTGATGTTACTAGGAGGTGGGAACTGTTTGCAGAGATGGTAGGTATCGAGTATGTAAGGGTATAGAAAAACTTACAAATTTTTGGAGGTGAATGGAATGAGAAAGATGTTTATAACTTTTTCCATGATAGTTTTGTTAGCATTTCTCGGATTTTCCCAACTAGTCGGGATTCCCAGAGAACAAACATTGATTGTTAATTCGTTAACTGGAAGAGTTGGGACACCTGCTAATTTTAATGTTTTTGTAAGTGTGTGGAGAAATCCAGATAGAGGTATTCAACAATTAATGTTAGAACCGTTGTGGATGATAGAACCTTCAAGAGGTGAAGTTATTAATTCTTTAGCATCGGAAGGTCCTATCTATAATGACGACTTCACAAAAATGACCGTTAAACTTAGAAAAGGATGTTATTGGAGTGATGGTGTTGAAATTACTGCAGACGACATTGTCTATGGTGTAGAAATGGCGATGAAATATTCCGAAATGTCGTATAATGCTGTATTTAATCTTTATGTTGATCGGGTATATAAGACAGATGATTATACAGTAGTTTTTGAACTTAAAGAACCAAATGCGAGATTTCATACAAATTTTGTTGATAGATGGGGTGCATGGAGACCTTTTCCAAAACATATATTTGAAAAGGTGGAAGACCCAGTAACTTTTGATTTTAATCCTCCAATAAGTAGTGGGCCTTATGTACTGAAAGATTATGATCGAGCTGGTTATTGGACATTGTGGGAAAAAAGGAAAGACTGGGATAGGACTCCAACTGGGATTATGTTTGGAGAACCTGTACCATCTTATGTTTTGTTTTATTATTACGGTGACGCAACAAGTCAAGTAATCGCTCAAGCTAATCATAATTTAGAGGTATCAGATTTAACATTGGAAGCATTTAGAGCTCTTTTACAAAGGAATCCCTACTCAAGGGGTTATAGAAAAGAATATCCATGGGTTCTTGTAGAACCAACTATAACAGGCTTGGTATTTAATAATGAAGTATATCCATATAATATAAAAGATGTAAGATGGGCATTAACATTGGCAATAGATATAGTTGATTATATAGGAATTGCATTTGATGGGGCTTCTGTAATGAGTGCTATTCATCTTCCGCCTACTCCATTTTATCAACAAGTTTATCATGAACCCATGGAAGAATGGTTGAAAAACTTCACCTTAGATATAGAAGTTAACGGAGAACTTTTCAAGCCATACGATTCTTCTGCAACTCTTAGAGCTGCTCAATATGCAAAAGAAAGAGGATATAAAGTACCAGATGATATAGACGAACTCAAAGAAATGTTTGGGCCTGGATGGTGGAAATATGCACCAGACGTAGCAGAACAATTACTCATCAGAAATGGATTTAAGAGAGATAGAAATGGTAAATGGTTGTTACCTGATGGAAAGCCTTGGAAAATAAATATATTAGCAAGTCCAACACCTTCTCACCCTCAATATAGAAATTCTCTCGCTGCTGCTCAACAATGGAGAAATTTTGGTATCGATGTAAACATAATGGCTAGTGAAGCTCATAGTAATTTAGTCTCGGTAGGGGATTTCGAAGTAAGTGATAATTGGCCTGTACTTGAGCCATGGGGAGGACATCCTGATCTACACCGTATGTTTAATGATATCAACTCTAAATACTATAGACCTAAGGGTGAAAGAGCTGCTGTTGGTCAAGGACCTTTACTTGGAAGATGGACTAATTCAAGGATAGATGAGATAGTAGACGAAATGGAAAAATTAAATTGGGATGACCCTCTAAATATTGAATTAGCTATAGAAGGTTTGAAGATACTTGTTGAAGAGATGCCAACAATACCAACTTTTGCTTATCCAAGTGTAATAGGATGGGATGAATATTATTGGACCAATTGGCCTGGTGCTGAAAATCCATATATGTGGGCTGGTCATCCATGGCCGAACTTTAAGTATTTACTCCCCTTTCTTGAGCCAACAGGTAGGAAATAACAAAATTTTTCGCACCTCCCAGCCCCTTCGGGGGCTTTATAATGATTAATGTTCTATAAATAGACTATCGAAAGATTGGGAATCCTAGATAAAACTGTTTTAAGAAAGATTTACATGGGTTAACAAATTAAAACATGGCAATTTTTTCTACATGCAGAGGGTTGGAGTTTAGTAAGGTAGCTGTAGTAAATTTTTATAGAGAGGATAGAGGTGAGTGAAATGAGAAAAATTCTTGTAACTATTTCCATAATTGTTTTAGTATTTTCTCTTGGATTTTCACAATTTGTCGGGCTTCCAAGAGAAACAACTTTAATTACAACAGGGCCTAGGGCTTCTTCACCTGGAAATTTTAATGTTTTTGTAACAACTTGGAGAACTCCGAACAGAGGAATTCAACAATTAATGTTAGAACCTCTTTGGACAATGGAACCTGCGAGAGGGGAAGTTATTAATTCATTAGCAGTGGAAGGGCCTATCTACAATGACGACTTCACGAAAATGACCGTTAAACTTAGGGAAGGATGTTATTGGAGTGATGGTGTTGAAATTACTGCAGACGACATTGTCTATGGAATAGAGACAACAATGAAATATCCTGGCATGGCTTATTATGACCAATTAAACCTCTATGTGGATTCAATATACAAAATAGATAATTACACAGTAGTTTTTGAACTTAAAGAACCAAATGCCAGATTTCATGCAAATTTTGTTGATAGATGGGGAGGATGGAGGCCGTTTCCAAAACACATTTTTGAAAAAGTCGAAGATCCCTTATCTTTTGATTTTAATCCTCCAATAAGCAGTGGGCCTTATGTACTGAAAGATTATGATAGAGCTGGTTATTGGACTCTTTGGGAAAAACGTAAAGATTGGGATAGAACCCCAACTGGGATTATGTTTGGAGAACCACAGCCATCTTATGTTTTATTTTATTCTCATTTAGATGAAACGAATGCTATTATAGCTCAAATTAATCATAACTTAGATGTAGCTGAACCCAATGTTGAAGGATTTAAGGTTCTTTTAAATAGAAATTCTTATTCACGAGGATATAGGGAACAATATCCCTGGATAGTTAATGTGGATCCTTGTATAACTGGATTAACTCTCAATAATGAAAAATATCCCTACAATATAAAAGATGTAAGATGGGCATTAACATTGGCAATAGATATAATTGATTATATTGCTATAGCATACGATGGAGCTGCTGTTATGGGTGCTTTGCATATCCCTCCTATTCCTTTTTATCAAGAAATATATTACGAACCCATGGAAGAATGGTTGAAAAACTTCACCTTAGATATAGAAGTTAACGGAGAACTTTTCAAGCCATACGATTCTTCTGCAACTCTTAGAGCTGCTCAATATGCAAAAGAAAGAGGATATAAAGTACCAGATGATATAGATGAACTCAAAGAAATGTTTGGGCCTGGATGGTGGAAATATGCACCAGACGTAGCAGAACAATTACTCATCAGAAATGGATTTAAGAGAGATAGAAATGGTAAATGGTTATTGCCAGATGGTACTCCGTGGAAGATTACAATACTTAGTGATACTAGTTCTACAGGGCCTCGATATAAAAATGCCATAGCTGCTGCTCAACAATGGAGAAATTTTGGTATTAATGTAGAAATAGTAACAAGCGAAGGATTAGTAACAGAGAGTTTATTAGGTAATTTTGATGTTTCTGTCTCATGGCCTGCTATGGAAGCGTGGGGAGGACATGCAGATTTACATAGAGTTTTTAATGTATGGCATTCTAAATATTATAAATCAATTGGAGAATATGCGGTTGGAAATGATGGGGCGCCTGCGAGATGGGCTGATTCACGGATGGATGAGGTTATAGATAAGATGGAAAAATTAGATTGGGACGATCCAAGAAACCTTGAACTTGGCATGGAAGGTTTAAAAATACTTATAGAAGAAATGCCTACAATTCCAACATTTGGTTATCCAGGTATTATAGCGTGGGATGAATATTTCTGGACCAATTGGCCTGGTGCAGAAAATCCTTATATGATTCCATATGCACATTGGCCAAACTTTAAATATTTACTCCCATTTCTTGAGCCAACAGGTAGGAAGTAACAAAATTTTTCACACCTTTCGTTTCTTTGAATGCTTTAGTGTGAAAGACTCTAGTTAAACACTCTATTTAAACACTCTAGTTAAACACTATTTTGTAAAATTTTTTTGGAGGCAGAAAAATGAACAATAAAAAAGTCGAAACAGGTAAGGATATAAACAATAATATAAAAGACAGAGTAGAAGATTTGTTAAACAAAATGACTTTAGAAGAAAAGATATCACAGATGATTTACAGTTCAAAAGAGATTAAAAGGTTAAATGTTCCGGCATACAACTGGTGGAATGAAGCTTTACATGGAGTTGCTAACGCTGGTATAGCTACTGTTTTTCCACAAGCCATAGGGATGGGGGCATCTTTCGATGAAGAGATGATGTTTAAAGTAGCGTCAGTTATATCTGATGAAGCAAGAGCCAAATACCATGAATTTATTAGAAAAAACGATAGAAATATTTTTAAAGGTTTAACGTTCTGGAGTCCTAACATAAACATATTCAGAGACCCCAGATGGGGACGAGGCCAAGAAACGTATGGAGAAGACCCATATTTAACCGGTAGACTTGGTGTAGCGTTCATAAAAGGAATGCAAGGTGACGATCCTAAATATCTAAAAACTGCAGCATGCGCTAAACACTATGCCGTTCACAGTGGACCTGAGATGTTGAGACATCAATTCAATGCCCAAGTAAGCTTAAAAGATTTAAGAGAAACATATTTACCTGCATTCAGAGATGCAGTAAAAGAAGGTAAAGTAGAAGCTGTTATGGGTGCATACAACAGGGTAAACGGTGAGCCAGCATGTGCAAGCAAAATGCTAATAGAAGACATATTAAGGAAAGAATGGAAATTTGAAGGACATTTTGTATCAGATTGTGGAGCGATACAAGACATATATGAACACCACAAATTTGTTGAAACGGCCGAAGAAGCGGCGGCCATATCAGTAAAACGAGGGTGTGATCTAAACTGTGGAAAGACATATGAAAGTTTAAAGAAAGCTGTAGAAAAAGGTTTAATTTCAGAAGAAGAAATAAACACAGCCGTAAGACGACTACTCAAAACAAGGTTCAAATTAGGCATGTTTGATCCAGAAGAAGAAGTGAAATACGCATCCATAGCTTTTGAAAAAAACGATTGTGAAGAACATAGAAGATTAGCCTTAGAAATGGCAAAAAAAACAATAGTATTACTAAAAAACGAAGGCAACTTACTCCCACTAAATAAAGAAAAGATAAAATCGATAGCAGTTATAGGGCCAAATGCAGACAACGTAGATGTGTTGTTAGGGAATTACAATGGAACACCATCAAAATATGTAACTGCTTTAGAAGGAATAAGAAAAGCTGTAGGAGAAGATGTAAAAGTTTATTATTCACAAGGGTGTGATTTAACAACTCCAAAAGAGAACGAATGGGGATTTCCACCCAATCCCAGATTTTCAGAAGCCATATCATATGCAGAAAGATCAGATGTAGTAATAATGTGTTTAGGGATATCTCCAAAGATAGAAGGAGAAGAAGGGTTAGCATATTTAAATACTGATTACAAAGGAGACAGACCGGATTTAAGTCTACCAAGGATACAAGAACAATTACTAAAAGAGATACACAAAACAGGTAAACCAATTATATTAGCGTTATTCAATGGAAGCCCTATAACAATAAACTGGGCACAAGAAAACATAGCAGCAATAATAGAATGTTGGTATCCAGGAGAAGAAGGAGGTACAGCGTTAGCTGATGTAATATTGGGAAAATACAATCCAGCTGGAAGATTACCGATAACGTTTGTAAAATCAGTAGACCAACTACCTCCATTTACTGATTACTCAATGAAAGGAAGAACGTACAGATACATGAAAGAAGAACCGCTCTATCCATTTGGATACG
>NZ_AZRK01000015.1:41213-148726 GCF_002895485.1 Petrotoga sp. 9PWA.NaAc.5.4 | reverse complement strand
AAGTCAGCAGTTAGAAACGTCAAGAAAGATAATAGACAACCAAGTAGAACAAGCTATAGGGATAAATGAAGATGCTAAAGAATTGAATGAGATATCTTCAGAGTTGAAAGGGTTAGTTGAAAGCTTTAAGATATAAGATATGATTGATAATAAGCAAGGAAACTTTAATATTAGAGAAGGTGAATATTAAGTTGGCAGATTTTTTAGAAAGAAGAAGATCACCATTAAGTGTTATAGTGAAAGAAAAAATTATAGAATACATAGAACAGAAGAATTTAAAACCAGGAGAAAAGCTCCCTTCAGAAACAGATTTTGTAAATATATTTAATGTTAGTAGAGTAACGTTAAGAGAAGCTATAGCTCAACTATCTCAAGAAGGCATAGTTTGTAAAAAGCAAGGAAAGGGAACTTTTTTAAGAAAAAAGCCATTAAAGATGGAAAGCGGATTGGAAAATTTAGGTGGTGTCACAGAGGTTATCGAAAATCTTAATTATGAACCAAGCACCGAATACATAAAAGTAGAAATTACAGAACCAACTAAAGAAATAAAAGAAAAGTTAGATCTTAAAGAAGGTGAAAAAATTGTTACTTACTATCGCAAGAGATACGCGAATAAAGAGTTTGCCGTGTATTCTATAAGTTCAGTTCCAATAAAAATTTTCAAAGAGAATATACCAAAATTTTTTCCAAAAGAATCTATGATCAAATATTTTGAAGAGGATTTAGGAATAACCATAAATGGTGCTTTAGCGGAAATTCAGCCGTTTTTTTTCGATAAAAAAGAAGCTAAAAATTTGAAAATAAGTGAAGATATTTTATTTTTATTATTAAAGCAAACTGTTTATGATTATTCAAGTTTGCCTATTATTTATTCATTAGATTATTATAACGCTGCTTTATTTAAGTTTTATTTGAATAGAAAAAGGATTCATTAATAGGAGCTATCTTTAATTATTTTTTTATAGCAGCTAATGATAACATTTTAAAATATAAAAGTTAGAAAAATGGGAAAACAAAAACGTTAGATAAAGATGTGAAAGCGAAGAATATTTTTATAAATCTGAAGTTTGGTTTAATTATTAAAAGCATTTTTTATATTTATAAAGGCACCAAAAAGATTAAAAATAGAAGGAGATAATATAAAACTATGATAAAAGAAGAGATTTTAAACATTACTAAAAAAATAAATGAATTCGGACTTGTTAAAGGAACATGGGGTAATGTTTCTATTAAAAATGGAGAAAAAATATACATCACTCCGTCGGGTGTTCCTTATGATACCCTGAAAGAGAACGATATAGTTGAAGTAGATTTGGAGGGGAATATTTTATCGGGCAAAAATCCTTCTTCGGAGTTACCTACGCATTTAAAAATATATGCTGCAAGAGCAGATGTAAAAGTAGTGATTCACACACATCCAATTTATTCTACTGCAGTTTCATTGATCGTCGATCATATTCCGCCGTTAGTTGAAGACAGTGTTATGTTATTAGGAAGTAAAATAAACGTTGCGGAATATGCATTGCCAGGGACAAAGAGATTGGGGGAAAACAGTGTTTACGCTTTAGGAAGCAATAATGCGGTCATTCTAAAAAATCATGGAATAATAACTGTTGGTGAAACTTCGTCTGAAGCACTGGTAGCTTCGTTAATATGCGAAAAAACTGCTCAAATTTTTTTAGAGGCATTAAAGAGTGGTTTAAAAATATCTGAAATATCATCAGAAGATTCTTCCATTTTAAGAGAAAAATATCTCTCTTCTTATAGACAATAGAAATGGACATATAAAAACCAAAGTTACCTTTATATTTATTTTATATCCTTAGAATAGATTAGTAATTCATCGCGCTTGTACCAACCAGTTTTTTCGCAAAATGTTTTACCCAATTCGTTTTCATAATAAACAAAAAGGTGGCATTTTATTATGTCTTTTTTCTTTAGATTATCAAAAACCAAGTTTACCAGTTTCGTTCCTATTCCTTTTCTTCTGTAATCTTTATCAACAGCGAGATGGTAGAGATAGCCTCTTCTACTGTCTTCGCCGCATAAAATTGTGCCTATTATTTTTCCTTCTTCTTCACAGATGTAACTCGGCCTGTCCCCCTGTTATTGGAGAATAAATAAAGAAATCTTACTTTTCACAAAAATAGTTTTTGAATTAAAATAAGTATCTGAATTGTTCCCGAACATCTTATTAAATTCACTGGAATAAACCTTTTTATTTTTCATGTTCTCATCCCTTACTTTTATTTTATCATTTCCTTCATTTTTCTCCAATCTCTATTTGGAGTGATTATGTTTTGTAATAGGAGGGAATATGAGTAATTACATAAAACTTCAAAACAATTTAGAAGAATTGAATCTTAATGAAATCAAGAACAATTTAGATAAATATTTGAATTTAGTAAAAGAAGGAGAAAAGAGTTTTGTAGATGCGCTATATGAATTAAGTAGTTTAGAAATAAAAGCGAAAGAAAAAAGAGCGATGTATTCATGTGTAAGAATAGCAAACTTTCCTTTTTTGAAAGGTGTAGAAGATTTTGACTTTGCTTTTCAGCCAGGAATAAACAAACAGGAGATATTAGAAAATAGACTACAAAAAAGACTAAAACATTTTGCAAAGTACAAAGTACTTGTAATAGATGAGATAGGATATTTGCCAATAGATAATGACAGTTCTAACCTATTTTTTCAATTGATTTCAGAAAGATACGAAAAACATAGTACGATAATAATAACAAATACACCTTTTTCTGATTGGCAGGAAATATTTGGTTCTCCTGTGTTAGCTGTAAATGATAAAATAAAAAGGTATAAAAAGTTGCAAATAAAAATGTACAGAAATGAACATAAAAATGGTATCCTTCTTTAGGAGAGGAAATAGAAATAAGGACTTTAGAAATGATAATCTTCAGAAAATAAGGTTTTGAAT
The DNA here is from genome assembly GCF_002895485.1 of Petrotoga sp. 9PWA.NaAc.5.4. NCBI lineage: Bacteria > Thermotogati > Thermotogota > Thermotogae > Petrotogales > Petrotogaceae > Petrotoga > Petrotoga sp. 9PWA.NaAc.5.4. The sequence continues at coordinate 145,794 of NZ_AZRK01000015.1, read as the reverse complement.
TTAAAATGGGCCCAGGGCGGAGCCCTCTCCCCTCTCTTTCGCTACACATAGCGAAAAAGTTAAAAAAATTAGGAATTAATAAGGATTAGAATTGAGGAGGTATTTTGTAAAAAAATTAATTCTAAAACATATATATAATAAGGATTTTGGAATTTCTAAAGTGAGTAGAAATAGAAAGAAAAGGAGGAGAAGGATACCAAAGATGAAAGAATTAAAAAAGCAGTTAGAAATAATAAAGGTGATGGGAATGAAGTCAAATTTTTCTGAATTAGCAAGGATGTATGGGAATGATAGAAGGACAGTGAAAAGTATTATGAGGGGTGATTATGAGGTGTTTTAGCTGTTAGATATGGAATGAGTGTTGATCAGCTAGCAGATTCTATACATCCTCATCCTACATTAACAGAAACAATTCTTGGTGCAGAAGAAGGGATTGAAGGTTTGACAATTCATATTTAAACAAGTGATAAGTTGAAGAAGGGTTCGATACTTTTAAAAGAGCTAAAATAACCGTTCAATTAAGGTATATTGTGCTTCTATTATTCGTGTTGTTGATTGAAATATCTGCATCGTATAACATTTGCAAATTTTTTGCATTCATTACTTTTTCTTTTTCGCCACTGGAGATTATTTCACCGTTTTTTATCATTATTATTCTATCGCAAAATCTCAGAGCTAAATTTGGGTCATGCAATGCGGTTATGATCCCTTTCCCTCTCATGCTTAATTTTTTTAATTCTTTCATCAAAAGGTGTTGATTTTTAAAATCTAAATTAGATGTTGGTTCATCCATAATCAAGTAATCTGTATTTTGCATTAAAGCTCTCGCAATCAACACCATTTGTTTTTCCCCTCCGCTTAATTGGTTGTAATTCTTTTCTGCGAAATGGTGAATTTGGAAAAATTCTAAAATACTGAGTGCTTTTTTATAATCTGATTTTGTTGGCATGCTTCCAAATGATAAATATGGTGTAACTCCCATTGCTACAATATCTATTACTAAATATGAAAACACTGATGTATGTTCTTGGGGGACCATGCTTATAAGCTTTGCTATCTCTTTATTCTTTAAATGTTTAATATTAAAGCCTTCCAAGTATATTTCTCCGTTATTCGGTTTTAATACTCCATTTAAACATTTTAAAATTGTAGTTTTTCCCGAACCATTAGGTCCTAAAAGGCCTAACAGTTCTCCCCTGTTTAGCGAAAAGTTTATATTTTTAAGAATATTTTTATTCTTTTCATAAGAAAAATATAATTTTTGAACGGTTATCATTGATCCCACCCGCTTTCTCTTTTTTTAACTAAAAGATAGACAAAAAATGGGGCTCCTATAAAAGCAGTAACAATACTTATTGGGACTTCTGAAGTCGTTATAGTTCGTGCAATGTTATCCATTATTAATAAAAGTATCGAGCCTAATATACCAGAAGCTGGCAACATATATCTATGATTTGCACCTATTAAATATCTTGCAATATGTGGGGTAACCAAACCTATCCAACTAATTTGTCCTGCAACTGCAACAGTTGGGGCAACCATGATAGTACTTACAATTATCAAAAAAATCCGCATTCTATTAACATTTATTCCCATTGATATGGCTTCTTCTTCACCCATTGACATTACATTCAAATACCATCTTAGAATAATAAGAATAACTAATCCTGGTATCATAGTAATAACAGCAATATAGACTTCTCTCCATCCAGCTCTGTTAAAACTTCCCATTAACCAAAACACAATGTTTGGTAATTTTTCATAAGGATCAGCCAAATATTGTATTAAAGAAACTGATGCATTAAAAAATGAACTAACTGCCATTCCAGCTAAGACAAGAATGGTGATACCTTTTACCTTACTCCAAAGAGAGATAAAAAAAGTAAATGAAACTGCTATTAAACCAAATATAAATGATAATAAATAGGTGCCAAACATACTAAAACTAATTAAAATTGCTAAAGCCACTCCAAAAGCTGAGCCGGCAGAAACACCTAAGATGGTGGCAGATGCCAAAGGATTTCTAAAAACACTTTGATAAGTGGCTCCTGTGATTGATAACACAGCTCCCACGATTGTGACCAAAAGAATTCGTGGCAGACGAATGTGATAAAAAACTAACCAATCATTACTTTTTGCGGTTTCGTTGTTTAAAAGAATATTTTTAATCGTATTTGCTACTTCGGTAAAAGATATCGAGTATCTTCCAACAAAAAGAGACATTATAAAAGTAAGTAATAATAAAAAACCTAATAACCATAAAATTTTTCTTGGGTTCTTCACATTCATCATTTCACTCTTTTAGTTTTCAATAATGTTTAAGAGATCGGTATAATTCAATCCGTATAGTGTGTAGTAAAAATCGTCTGCTATTTCTATAAAGTCGACGTCGGTGAATAAGTCAGGATATAATTTCATTGCTAACCAAAGCATGGCTAAATATGAAGAGGGATTTGGGAAATCCCATGGTTCAAGTTTTGAAGGGAAACGGTATATTTCATTGTTTTGAAATGCCTTAATGCCTTGATATTTTTTTTCATTTAATAAAGCAGATATATCTCCTTGAAAAAGCTGTGAAGTAACTATTACTTCAGGATTCCAAGCTATTAGCTGTTCGGGAGATATCTTTACAAAACCGCTTTTGCTTTCTGCGACGGGATTAATACCCCCAGCCCACTCTATTAGATCGTTTTGAAGCATTCCTTTTCCTACGGTATCTAAAAGTTCAGAATTTGCGAAATAAACAACTTTTCTTTTTTCTTTAGGTAAAGACTTTGTTCTTTCTAATAAATTCAAAATATACTCAAACTTTTGGTCGATAATATTAGATTTTTCCTGAAGGCCTAAAACTTCGCCCAATAGCAAATTCGTTTCTCGAATCTCTTCAAGACTTTCTGGATTAATAATTATAGTAGAAATATTTATTTTTTCTAATATAGCTGCAGTTTCTTCAGCTTGATTATGGGGAAAAAGAATAACTATATCTGGGTGTAAAGAAGCTACAGTCTCTATGTTTATTCCGTTCTTTTTTGAACCTACTTTTGGTAACTCTGTTATCTTTGGATACAAAGCAATGAATAACTTTTCTGTAAAAGAACCATCGTCTACACCAACAAGCTTTTCTTGAGCATTTAAGGCAAAAATGAATTGTGTAGCCGGTTTGTAAGCAGCTACTATTCTATCAATTTTAGCAGGGACTTCAATTTCTCTTCCCATCATGTCTATTAAAGTTATAGATTCTGCAAAAAATAGAGTTGACAGAATTAGAAGTGAGTTAATGAAGAATGAAATATAAAGCTTTTTCATTGATTTGAAGCCTCCTTATAGATTCAAAATACTCACTTTGGAAAATATTCATTTCTAATCGAATAGGACAACAAAGATATAAAAAGATATAAAATTAGAAAGAAACTGTTAAATAAGCATTATCCCCTTCAACCATAATAGAATTATCAATTCTTCGCAAGTTAGTTGCAGGAATAGTAAGCCCTGTATATGTTATTTTTATTTCTCTTAATGATCCGTTTGATAATCCTATATTATTTGCTGGAGCGGTATCTAAATATCCTTCATCAATTAATTTGGGTATGCTTAAATTTGAAAAGTCATTGTTATAAATATAATAATTCATTAAAGCTACTTGTACATTCTTCATATCTGTAACAATTTTTGTTGCCTGAGCTTGATTAATAATTCCTTTTACAGATGGCACAGCAATGCTTGTAAGAATTGCTATAATTCCTAAAACGAGTAAAACTTCTATTAAGGTGAAACCTTCTTTAAGTTTTTTCCCCTTCATTTTATGCCCCCCTGAATTTGTAAGTGTTTTCGTTTTAATCTTTCCCAAAACTCATTAAAACCATATTATTATACCCAAAGTATTCTTAAAAGAAAGTACCACATTGGAGTAACTGTTAACAAACCGTCTATTCTATCCAACATGCCTCCGTGTCCAGGTAAAATCTCACCAGAGTCTTTAACATTATAGTATCTTTTGATTATTGATTCGGCGAGATCCCCAAGGGTATCAAAGAAACCAACCATAATAGAAATTATTATAGTTTGTAACCATGTGATCTTTGATAAAAGATCAAAAGAAGTTGCAATTAAACTAAATATTAATATATAAATAAAAGTAAAAAAGATTCCCCCTATTAATCCTTCCCAACTCTTTTTAGGGGAAAAAACTGGAGCTAATTTATGTTTTCCAAATTTTGATCCCACAAAGTATGCTCCTGCATCATAAGCCCAAACGGAAGTTAGAGCTAATATAGACATAGCCACACCATAATTTATATGAATCAAATAAAAATTTGAAAGAAAAAATGAAATATACAATAAACCTAACGTAGAAGATTCTATAAATCTTTTTGATTGGGAGGTATTTTTAGTTAACAAAAGTATGGAAAAAACAGAACATGCAAATGCTAAGAAAAAAATTAATTCAGCTTCAAAAGGTAAAATTCCTCTATATTCTGCTTCCAAAGCAAAACCATATATTAAACTCGAAGTACCTATTATAAATGTCAGTATAAGTTTTACTAAATTGTTATCTACATCTTTTGTGAACATCTCAATCAACTCAAAAGCTGATAGCATTACTATAGTGGTTACTAATCCTAAAAGCGTTGGATAACTAAGGTATGAAAATACAACCAAAGGTCCTATAATAATACCTGATAAAACTCTTGTAATTAGTTCTTTTTTATTCAAATGGGGTCACTCCATCGTTTGGGTTATGAATTGGGATTCCTCCAAACCGTCGTTCTCTTTTTGAGTAATCTAAAAGGGAAAGCAGATACTCTTCATATGTGAAATCTGGCCATAAAACATCTGTAAAATAAAACTCAGAATATGCTGATTCCCACAACAAAAAATTACTTAATCTCTTTTCACCCGCAGTTCTTATGATTAAGTCTGGATAAGGAACGTCTGGTAAATATAGATTTTTCTCAATATCTTTGATAGTTATTTCTTTTTTTCCTTCTTTAATTATTTTATTAACTGCATCTACTATTTCTTGTCTTCCACTATAATTCATAGCCATTATTAAATTAATGTTGTTAGCTTCTTGAGTCATTTGTTCAGTTTTTAAGCATGCTTGTGACACTTTTGGAGGAAGTTTATTTATTCTACCTAAGAATCGAACTTTTACGCCATTTTGTGTCATTTTGACGTAATTACTTTCAAAATAACGAACTAATAGATCAAAAAGAAATTCTATTTCTTCTTTTGGTCTTTTCCAATTTTCTTCTGAAAAAGTGTATAATGTAAGGTATTTAATGCCAAAATTTTTTGACCATTCTATAACCTTCTCAGCTGTTTCTGCACCTTTAAGATGCCCATAATTTCTATCTTTATTATTTTTTATCGCCCATCTTCCGTTACCATCCATTATTATTCCAACATGTGAAGGAAACTTTGAATAATCAATTGAAATGTTATCCATTTAAGACTCCATTATCTCTTTTTCTTTTCTTTCATAAATTTTTTCTGCTGCTTCTTCCATTTGTTTAAGAGCATCTTGAATTTCTTCTTCTATTTTCTTTGCTTCGTCTTCACTTAAAGAAGAGTTATTTTTTTGATCTTTAACAACCTTAATATCATCTCTTCTAATGTTTCTAAGAGCAACTTTCGTTTCTTCTAACATACTTTTAACGACTTTTACTAACTTTTTTCTTTCTTCTAAAGTTGGAGTGGGAAACTTTACTCTAATTACATTTCCATCGTTAATAGCATGAAAACCGAAATTGGAAGCATTGATAGCTTTTTCTATTGGTTCCAACATTTTTTTGTCCCAAGGTGTAATTATTACGGTTCTTTCTTCACCTATGTTTAAAGTAGCTAATTGGTTTATAGGTGTTGGAACACCATAATAATCTACTTTTATGTCTTCAAAAATAGCAGTACTTGGTCTTCCTGTTCTAATTTTTCTCAGTTCTTCTTCAAAATGTTCGAGAGTTTTTTTCATTTTTTCTTCTGCTTCTATTGCATAACTACTTTTTTTTGCCATAATTGCACCTCCTATAGCTTAATCTTTATGATCACTTTAGAAATTCTAAAATCTCCTCACTTATAATCTTTACTCACTTTAAAAATTCTAAACTTCACATTTTATAAATATTTCAGCGTTTAACTTTTTATAAAATACCTCTCCACTTCTAATCCTTACTAATTACTAATTTCTTTACCTTTTTCGGTATTTTTACCGAAGGAAGGGGGAAAGGGCTCCGCCCTGAACCCATTTTAAATTCAAATGCTTATTTTCTGAAAAATTATCATTTCTAAAGTCCCTATATAATCTTTACTAATTATGAGTTCTCTTAAATTCTTCGCTACGTGTAGCGAAAGAGAGGAAGGAGGGCTCCGTTCTGGACCCATTTTAAATTCAAAAAACTTATTTTCTGAAAAATCATCATTTCTAAAGTCCTTATCTAATACTTACCAACTATGAATTTCTTTAACTTCTTCGCTACGTGTAGTGAAAGAGGGGGGAGGGCTCCGTTCTGGACCCATTTTAAATTCAAAAACTTATTTTCTGAAAAATCATCATTTCTAAAGTCCTTATCTAATACTTACCAACTATGAATTTCTTTAACTTCTTCGCTACGTGTAGTGAAAGAGGGGGGAGGGCTCCGCCCTGGACCCATTTTAAATTCAAAAACTTATTTTCAGAAAATTATTATTTCTAAAGTCCTTACTTAATCTTTAATCATTTTCGAAAATCTTCATTTATAAAATCTATATGAAGATGAGTCAAATTAGTTGATATAATATAAGAAAACTAAAAACATAAAAACCTTTTCTTGGATAGCTTAATTCATATATAAATCTAAATAAACTTTTCAAAATAAATTATATCATAATATAAATTTTATTATTATAACTTGGAGGCAAGAAAAATGAAAAAAATTTTTAGTGTAACAATTGTTGTTTTATTCTTAGTTTTTAGCTTCTCGGTAAATTCAGAGTTTCTTGAGCTTGAGATAAATAATTACATTTTATCTAATCAAAATATGAGTGTACAAATAGAATTAAAAGGTGATAATGCAGGTTTTGTGAATAACATTTCCAACAACGAGTATTTATATCCTCTTATAAACAATCATAAATTTGTAATATCAGGAGTACAATTAATAAACGAAATTTCTACTATTTCGGAAAATTCAATTTCTTTTGTTTCTAAGGGTACTGATTTTGAGATCTACACAGAATATCTATTGAAAGATAAAACCTTACATATAAAAACCAAAATAAAAAACAAAACGGATTCAAATAAAAGAATTCAAATAAATGAAATATTAAATTACTCTGAAACATTCCCATATTTCTTTAAGACAAAAATATCTGATAACTATGCGTTCTTTTTGCAACAAGAATATGGAAGTTTAGGTTATTATTTATCAGAAAATCCCAGCTTTGAGAGATTGATCGCTAACGATAAAATGTCGACTTCTATTTCAATAATTAATGTGCATCCTTTTGAAACTATAGAATTCAAAAGGATTATAACTGTTGAAAAAAGCGTGGCAGATCTTGAAAAAGCTTATTTTGAAAAATTTAAAATTGACTACGAAAAAATAAAAGTAAAGGTTGAACTATCAAACGGAAAATCATCACAAGGGACAAGGGTTGTGCTACAAGACAAAATTAAAACAATAAAGTCAGTACAGTTTGTTAATAAAGATGGAGAAGCTTTATTCTATCTTCCGGGGGCTAAAGACGAAGATTTTGATGTAAAAGTAGATTTTGGTAATCTTCAAACAGAACCTGTAAGTATTTTAAACGAAAAAGTTTTAAGAGCCCACGTTTCAGAAAATTATTTTTATTTTATGCCTTTTCTCACAAATAAAACTGAAGAAGGTATTACCATAAACTTTAGAACTTTTATTCCCTCTAAGGTAAACATAAAAGTTTATTTAAAAGAAAATCCAGATTCATTTTCAGAATTTAAAAGTTCAATTCCTTTAGAATACAATAATATCCGAATTTCTGGGCTAAAACCCGGTAAAACATACTTGTATGTAGTAACCGTTGAGGATACTTATACTGAGAATATTTTACAGACCGTAGAAAAAGAGTTTCAAACTAAACCTGTTGATGAAGATATACAAAGTTTTGATTTTGTAAGTTATGGAGACACTCAAATTTATGATGAAAGGCATGCCTATGTGGTTGAAAGGATTGTAAAAGATAAAATCAATCCTGCTTTTGTGATAAAGCCAGGGGATCATACAGAAGAAGGAACTTCCGAAAAAAGTTGGTCTAAGTTTTTTGAAGCGGCGTATCCTTTAAGTTCAGAAATTCCTTATTATTTGGCACTCGGAAATCATGAAAGAAATAACACAATATATTATAAGGCCTTTAACTTGCCTAAAGGAGGAGGAGATTACTCAAAAAGATGGTATTCTTTTGATTATGGGAATTCGCATTTTGTAATTTTAGATTCTAATGTTTTAGAAGATTCCCCTTTGTATAAAGAACAATTGAATTGGTTGGAGAAGGATTTAAGAAATAGTCAAGAGAAAAAATTTATTTTTGTCATTTTTCATCATCCTTTTTGGACTACAGCAACTGAATATGGAAATATGAAAGAGAATTTGTCCGAAGGACATTACAACACCAAAAATTGGCTCCCTATTTTTAAAGAATATGGAGTTGATGTAGTAATAAATGGGCATATTCATGCTTATGAAAGATATTTCAAAGACGATATAATGTTTATAACAACAGGTGGTGGAGGAGCTAAATTGAATACAAGCCACGAAGCGCCTCCTTTAGATTGGCAAGTTAAACAGGAGATTGGTAAGTTACATTACGTGCATTTTGAAGTATATGAAGATTATATAAAAGTAGCAGTAAAAGCAGTGGCAAAAGTTGAAAACCCTCTTTTTCCTGAAAAATATGAAGAAATAAATCAAATAATAGATGAATTTTATATCTTTGAAAAAGTTTATGAAAAATAATAGCAATATAGATATGTATGGTTTCTAAATTAAGAACTTAAAAATCATTTGTACTACTTTAACTATAAAATATATAAAATATTAGAAGAGGCACAGGTCTCTTCTAATATTTATTAGCTATTACATTGTCTTTGTTTTAGAGCTGGATTTTTATAAAAATACTTTCGCTTGCGATCTACTATAAATTTAAAAGCTTATTTGATGAAAATTATTATTACTAAAGTATCTATACTAACCCTGAAAATCCCATAAAAGACATTGACAACAGTCCGGCAGTTATTAAAGCTAAAGCCGTTCCTTGAAAAGCTCGAGGGATATTGTTTAATTGCATTTTCTCTCTGATAGATGAAAATATTATCAAAGCTATAGCAAACCCCAATCCAGATGCAAAAGAATTTATTAAAGTTTCGATAAGAGTATAATTTGTCTGAGTATTTAATAAAGCAACTCCTAAAATCGCACAATTGGTTGTTATTAGTGGAAGATATATTCCAAGAGCTTCGTAAAGTGCAGGGCTAGTTTTTCTAATAAAAAATTCTACGAATTGTACTAATACAGCGATTATTAAAATAAACACAATAGTTTTTAAAAATTCTAATCCCATAATAACAAGCAGTTGATTTAGAAACCACGTTATGACTCCTGCCATAGTCATAACAAAAATAACGGCTATGGACATACCGATAGCAGAACTTTTGCTCCTTGAAACACCTAAAAAAGGACATATTCCTAAAAATCGAGAAAGAATTATATTATTAACTAAGGATGCAGATATGAATAATAAAATTAAATTCATTTTTTAGCACCTTCCTTTTTCTTCTTACTTTCTCTTGCTATACCAATTGAATTGAACATACTCAACAATAATCCCAACGTAATAAAAGCACCTGGTGGTAATATAAAAAGAGGCAATTTAAAAGCATCACTCCATACGGTTAATCCAAAGATGGTTCCATTTCCTAAAAGTTCTCTTACCGATCCGACTAATAATAAAGAACCTGTAAATCCCAAACCCATTCCTAAAGCATCAAAAATAGAATCGATAACATTATTTTTAGAAGCAAAGGATTCAGCTCTTCCCATTATGATACAGTTAACAACAATTAACGGTATAAAAATTCCCAATGTTTGCCATAAGTCATAAGTAAAAGCATGCATTAATAGATCTATAACAGTAACGAACGAAGAAATAACTACTATATATATAGGAATTCTTATATTTTTAGGAACGATTTTTCTTATCAAAGAAATAACGATGTTTGAAACAAGTAAAATTAAAAGGGTAGCTATGCCCATTCCTAAAGCATTTATTGCACTGGTTGTTGTGGCTAAAGTAGGACACATACCTAAAAATTGAACGAAGGTGGGATTATTTTTAATTAAGCCGTTAGTAAAATTTTTTACGTCTGCCATTTTTAAATCACTCCTTCGGTTTTAAGAAATTCAACTGCAGTGTTAATAGCATTTGTTACAGCTCTTGAAGTAATAGTTGAACCTGTCATTACATCGTTTGTTTTAATAATTCCTTGGTTTTTATATTCTTCGATTGCATTTTGAGGTATGTTCGCTCCAACATCGCGATCAACTTTAACACCTGAAAGCAATCCTTGTTCGGGTATTGGATAAAATCTTCTTTTTACCTGTTCTTCACCTATTCGTGCTCCCAATCCGGGAGTTTCTTGAGAATAGTCTGTGATTTCTATTTTATTTAGTTTAATCCCATCTTCATTTTTTACAAAAGATGCAATTGCTTTTACGTCTCCTCCGTATCCAACTCCAGATATATTCAACACGTATATTTCTTTATCCCCTTCTACGAATTTATAAGCAGGGGAATAAACCTTTGCACTTTTGGAAGTTGAGTATAGTACACCACTTGGATCTTCTTTCCATATTTTAGAATCTAAACTTTCTTTGTCTTTTGGGATATTAGTTATTAAATATTCTCCAGTTATAGGATCCTCCAAAACTTTTTCAACAGCTTTAAGAACATTGCTAAATTCAGTAGCCTCTATAGTGGATTGTACAAAATTATATACAACAGAAACTAAAAGGGCAGATGCAATCATAAAAGCTGCTAAAATAAAACCAGTTTTTATATAATCACGCATTTTTAGCACCACCTTTATGAGTGCCATAAATACGAGGTTTAAGCCAATCATCTATTAATGGTACTAAAGCATTCATAATAAGAATAGAAAATGAAACTCCTTCTGGATAGTTACCGAAAAATCTTATTATCATTGTCAAAGTTCCGGCTCCAATTCCAAACACAGCTTGACCTTTAAACGTCATTGGAGAAGTGACCATATCTGTAGCCATAAATAAAGCTCCTAAGATTAAACCTCCTGATAACAAATGAAACAAGGGAGTACCAAAAGTAGAAGGATTTATAAAATAAAAAATAGAACTAAATATCATAATCGTTGCTATATAAAAAACTGGGATCATTATTTTTATTCTTCCTTTTACAAGTAAATATACAAAACCGATTATCAATGCTAAAGCACTCACTTCGCCTATTGAACCTGGTATCCTACCGAGGAACATATCCCAATAACTATAATTTTGTATAGCTTGTTCTAAGCCCTGTTCAGAAAAAAGAGATAAAGGAGAGGCTGCTGTTAATATGTCAGGGTTTTTATAGTAAAAAGGAACATACCATGTTGTCATTGCAGTTGGAAATGAGATAATCATAAAAACTCTACCCACTAAAGCAGGATTAAAAAAGTTTTGGCCCAATCCGCCAAAAGCATGTTTGGCTATTATTATCGCAACACCTATTCCTAATAATATTTGCCACCAATTAACTGCTAAAGAAAGGTTCATTCCTAAGAGTAATCCTGTAACTGAAGCTGAAAAATCGGGTACAAAATCTTTTTGCCTTTTTAGAACACGAACGATAAAAAATTCAAGAAATTCAGCAAAAAACATACAAAATAGCATAATACCTAACGCTCTAATACCGAATATCCAGGTAGATACTATTACGGCCGGTACTAACGCTATTAAAACGTCCAACATTACGTTTCGTGTGGTATCAGTAGTTCTAAAGTGTGGAGCAGCTTGTAGACTAAGATTCAACTCAACCCCTCCTTTGTTTTATGACTTTAATAACTTTCTTGGTAGTACTAAAAGTTTTTGAGAGTTCTATATTTGATGGACATATGTAAGAACAGCAACCACATTCAATACAATCTAAAATACCATTTTCTTCAGCTACATCATTTTTCCTACTGTCCGCAAGTTTTTTTAGATAATAAGGCTGAAGGCCCATTGGGCAAACCTTGACACAAGAAGCGCATCTAATACATGGATATTCTTTTCTCGAAATGATTTCTTCTTTTGTCAATACAGTAATTGCGTTATTTCCTTTAAAAGTAGGTAAGTCTATACTGGAGAGAGGAATTCCCATCATAGGTCCTCCGTATAAAACTTTTTCAATTTCATCTTCTTTGACTAACCCAACAAAGTTTAAAAGATAAGAGACTTTTGTTCCTATTCTAAACCAGTAATTTCCAGGATTTTTAACTCCGCTACCAGTTAAAGTTATTCCTCTTTCTACCAGAGGTTTCCCATTTATTACAGCATCATAGATAGCATAAACAGTAGAGACGTTAATAACTAAAGTACCAATATCAATGGGTAGGCCACCAGATGGGACTTCCCTTTTTGTTATAGCATTTATGAGTTGTTTTTCCGCACCTTGCGGATATTTTGTTTTGAGTTGAGCTAATTCTACAGTATCTTCACTTTTTATTACTCCTCTAAGGGTTTCTAAGGCTTCTAATTTATTATCTTCTATTCCTATAACTGTTTTTTTGGGGTTTAAGGTATGCTGAAGGATTTTTATTCCCGTTATTATCTCTTTAGTTTTTTCTCGCATAAGCATATCGTCAATTGTTATATAGGGTTCACATTCTGCTCCGTTTATTATTAAATATTCAACTATCTTATCATCTGGTATATTTAATTTGACATGAGTAGGAAACATTGCGCCTCCTAAACCAACTATCCCGGCTTTCTTTATGATTTCAATAATTTCTTTTTTAGAAAATTTTTGGAAGTCTTCCGCATGTTCTACATACTCCCATTCATCTTCTGAAGTTCGTTTGATTACTATGGCATTATCCTTTCTTCCGGTAGATGCGTTAACCATAGATTCTATACCAACGACTTCACCTGTTACAGAAGAGTGAATATTTGCAGAAATATTCCCAACTGCTTGTGCAACAATTTGTCCGGTTTTAACTTTATCCCCTTCTTTAACAACTGGTTTAGCTGGGGTACCAGCATGGTTTGAGGTAAATAAATAAACATAATCAGGAAGAGGAAGACTTTGAATATGCTTATTACTTGTGGAATCCTTTTTTTGAGGAGGATGAACGCCTCCCTTAAAAGTGAAAACTTGCACAATATTTCCTCCTTCTACTTTATTATTTTTATTCTGTAAATTATAATAATTTCCAAAAAAAAATTATATCACAAAAAAACAAAGAAAAAATTTAAAAAGAATATTAAAGATTATTTTTACATTTTTGTTTATTAATCTTTTTTTAATTTTTAGTTAATATATAAACGTTATAATAATTAACAGTGAAATATATATTGGATGTAAATTTAACGTCCAAGCTTTTTAAAAAATAATTATTAATAGAATGGTATAATGTGTTAATATAAATTGTTTTTTGTTTACTTTAGTTTATTATCTAATTATTCTATAATTTAGAGACTTTAGAAATAATAACTTCGGAAAATAAGCATTTGAATTTAGAGCAGGTTGAGGGTAAAGCCCCCATCTTTTTTAGCTAAAAGTAGCGAAAAAGTTAAAAAAATTAAGAATTAGTGGGTATTAGAAGTGAGAGGATCTTTTATAAAAAATCAATTCTAATATAATAAGGATTTTAGAATTTTTAAAGTAAGTATTCTATAATTCTATAGAAGGTGAATTTTAATGTTAGAAAACGAAAAAGTTTATATTAAGTTAGATGAAGAGACGGATGATTGTTTGTTAAAATCAGATGATGAATTAGAAAGTATAACCTTGAGATTCAGAGACGACAAGAATTTAGTGACCGTTGAATCGATTATAAAAAAAATTAAGAATAAAGCTCAAAAAAATAATAATGTTATTACTTTTGAAGAAGTTGATGAATCGTTGCCTTTGTTTATAAATGACGAATTTACAATGGAATTTTTAGTGAAATTCTATGAAGAGTTAAAAAAGTCTAATATTTCTGTAGTGGATGCTTCAGATTTAGATAAATGTAAAGAATTAATTGAAAGCGAAGATTTAAATAAAGAAGATTCTAAAGAAAATGAAGAAGATTTAGAAGTAAAGGAAGAAGACTTGGATTCAAATGAAGAAGAAATAGAAAATTTTGAGGAAATTTTCGATGAATTTTCAGATTTAGAAGTTGAAATGTGTGACAATATTTCTATGCAAGATCCGATTAAAATTTATTTAAAAGAAATTAGTAAAAGTAAGCTTTTGACACCTTCAAGGGAAAGAAAGCTTGCAAGAAGAGCTAAAGCTGGTGACAGAAGGGCGAGGGAAGAACTTGTAAAGGCTAATTTGAGATTGGTAATTAGCATAGCCAAAAAATATGTTGGGCATGGTTTGAGCTTTTTAGATCTTATACAAGAAGGGAATATGGGTTTAATGAAAGCAGTTGATAAATTTGATTGGCGTAAAGGGTATAAATTTTCTACGTATTCTTATTGGTGGATAAGACAGTCTATAACTCGTGCAATAGCTGATCAAGGCAGGACAGTTAGAATACCTGTTCATTTGGTTGAAACTATTAATAGGATGAATAGAATAGTTAACAAATATGTTCAAGAAAATGGAGATGTTCCAAATCTTGAAGAACTTGCACAATTAATGGATAAACCACTTGATAAAATGAAAGAAATTCTTACAAGTGCTAAAAATATTTTCTCTTTAAATGCTCCTATTTCTAATGACTTTGAAAATGAAGGTGAAAATGAACTGCTTGATTTTATTGATACTGATATTCCCACTCCACAAGAAGAAGGCAGAAGGATGATTATCAGAGAGAAGGTAGAAAAAGTTATTGATACTCTTTCTCCAAAAGAAGCTTTAATTTTAAAAATGCGGTTTGGCTTTTTAGATGGAAAACAGAAAACTTTAGAGGAAGTAGGAGAATATTTTAACGTTACAAGAGAAAGAATACGTCAAATAGAATCTAAGTCTATAAGAAAATTGAAGCATCCTGCGCGAAAAAAGATGATTGAAAATATAATAAATGAATATTAAAAACATTTTCTTTTGAAATAATTGACAGACGCTGGCGCAAATGATATAATAATTTCTGAAAATTTATCTATAAAAATGGCCCCATAGGATAATGGTTAGTCCATTGGATTCTCAGTCCAAGAGTCAGGGTTCGATTCCCTGTGGGGCTGCCACTATAAAATATAAAATCCCCTTTTCAGGGGATTTTTTTAAAGTTTCTCCTTAGGAATACTTCCGCATTCCAAAACGTGAATATATAAATTTGAAGCCCAATCATGGGCATTTTTTAGTGTACTTCCTTTTATTATACAATTGATGAAGTTAGCTTCATATGCCGAAACTGCTTCTTCAAAATATTTTTTCTGATTAATTTTAATCTCAAGGACTTTATTTTGAAAAGATAAAAAATCTTTTGTTAAAATAATTTTGTTATCTGATCGGATATTTTTAGTTTTTTCTTGAAGTTCTTTGAAATTGTTTTCTGCTACCAAAAACACGAAATCACACGAAAACTGAGAATTTTCTGATATTTTATCTTCTCTAACATCTACATAAACTTTTCTATTTTTTGTATTTAGAAGTTCTATGATTTTTTCGTTCCATGAATTATACGAAATAAAAATATTCTTGATATTGTATAAATACTCTGCCAAAAAATCCGGATCTATTTTTAAATTTTCTTCTCTTGAATCTAAGTATTCTTTATTTTCTTCCAAATTTCTTACTTTTCTAGTATTTCCTTTAGGATTCTCTGCCCATATTATGGATATTTGTCTTGTATTTAATGTTTTTATTATTAAATCCATGTATTCGTCATTTCCCAAAAAACTAAGTATTGAAGGAGTAAGGGAATAATGATCCTTCAAATAGATAGCTAATCTTCCTCCTGGTCCACCAACTTCTGTTTTTATCTTTGTTTTATTATTATTAATTTCTATTATATGTTCGATTTCTATTCCTCCAAGTATGGCCAAATCAGGAATCTTCTCATAAGTAGCCATAGAAAGAATTTTTTCCTGATACTTATATAAAGTTTTCAACAGTTCCACCTCTTCTTTTTATATACAATCAAGGTTATTAAACTTTTGTACCGTTTTTGGAGGGATAAATCACGACCTTGCGATAAGGTTCAAGACCAATAGAATCAGTTATCAGTTTTGGATAATTTTTTTTAATATACTCATGGATAGCTCTTCTTTCAAACGAAAACATGGGAGCCAATTCAACTTTAGAATTAGTTTTCAAAACTTTTTCCGCAGCTTGTTCAGCTATAGTTTCCAAATTCTTTTTCCTTTTTCTTCTATATTCTCCGACATCTAATTTGACTTCAAATTTAGTATCTGTCATTCTGTTAACAAAAATCATCATTAAATGCTGTAATGCAGCTAAATTCCTACCTTGTTTTCCTATTATTTTACCTAAGTTGTCGCCTTCTAAATATACAATTATATTTTTATTGTAACACTTGATTCTTACATTAACATTTTCATCAAAATAAGAGAGTATAAGACTCAAAAAACCTTTAACTTTATTTGATAAATAATGTTCATTTGGATAAGCTTCAATAATAATAGGTTTTTTACCGATTCCAAAAAATAAACCTTTTGATGGTTCTTGAACTACTGTATAAGTTATTTCCTCAATTGAGGTGGCTTCAAATTCTTGAACAGCTTTTTTTAGTGCATTTTCTAAGTTATCTGCTTCAAATGTTTTTTCTTGTTTTACTTTTAACAACTCAATAATTCACCTCCTGATTGGCTTTGCGCCCAACCCAAAAAGTTCTCTAACAGTAATACCTTTAACTTTGTATATTTTATTGTAAACAAAGGTTAAAAAAGTCTGTATAATTGAATTCATTGCATAGTATACAAATACTCCTACCGGTAATCCTATTAATATGAATGGGAATACTACCGACATTATTACTGATGTCCAAGCAGTTCGAGCATCTTGAGACATTAATAAAGCGTTTATTAAAGAAGCAATTATGGCTATTAACAGCAAAGGAAAATTAGCTCCAAATCCTCCAACGGAAAGATCGTTCCAAAAAATAAAATGCGGGTTATAAGCGTAACTTCCCTCAAAGTAATATATAACCTGCCATAAGATAATCATGATCGGTAAAGGTATCAATGAAGTTAAACAACCGCTTGCGGGGTTTACACCTTTTTCTTTATACAATTTTAAAGTTTCTTCTTGCTGCTTTTGAGGATTTTTATATTTTTTTCTTATTTTATCAATTTCAGGCTGGAGTTTTCTCATTTCGATCGCAGATTTTTTTTGTCTTCCATAAATTGGAAATAATATTGCGTTCACTATAAGTGTAAACAAGATTATAGCCCACCCGAAGTTACCAGTTACTTTAAAGAGCCACCAGAAAAAGGATACGAACCAATAAAAAATATTAGAGAAAAATCCAAATTTCCCTAAATCTTTCATTAAAGTAATGATGTTTGAATATATATTACCTTCTTCTATATGTCCAAAAGTTTCTCTAATAAAAATTTTTTTGGTAGGTCCTAAATATGAAGTTACAATATTATTTCTACCATTAACTTTAAAAAGGTAGTTATTTTGATTTAGTTCGACGTTGTTTGGTAAGTGTAGAGCTAACGTGGCATCTAAAGCTACGCCAGTTAGAGGAGATTTATTGATGTAAGACACAAAAACATTTTTATCGTATCTAATACCATCTGAAAATGATATAGAAGGAATAGAAATAAAAGCATTTATACCATCAAATTCTACATCAAAATGATAGTTTGGATCATTATAAAACCTATAAGTTTTTCTGCCTCCGCCAGGGAATAAATAATTAATTTCTATATAAGACTGGTTATCTGGTATTGTATAGTAGTAATCTACAGGTAATATTTCTTCCAAAGTATTCGGATCTAAAACATCAAAACTATCACTAATATATTCATAGACCAGATTGAACTTTTTGGTTCTACTATCAAAAAGCTCAAAAGATAGGATATGGCCTTTTTGGTCAAGTTTTAATCTATATAGTTTCATTTCAATATTTAATTCCTGATTTAAAGAACTTTCACTTATATTTATCGTCGGAATCGAAAAGACTAATATATTAGTAAAAAATAGACACAATGTCAAAAACAAAAATTTTTTCAACCTTTACACTCCTTCAATTATTGATATATAATCACTTTAGAAATTCTAAAATTCACATTTTATAAATAGTTTATTGTTTAATTTTTTATAAAATACTTTCACAATTCTAATTCTGACAATTCTCTATTTCTTTAACTTCTTATATACTTGTACGGAAAGAGGGAAAGGGGAGGGCTCTGCCCTGAACCCACTTTAAATTCAAAAGCTTATTTTTAGAAAATTCTCATTTCTAAAGTGACTATTATTTTGAATATACTTTATGTTTATTAGTTTATTTTTTTTCGTTAACAGGTTTCTTATACTTATGAGCAAGAAAATAAAAAACATCCGGTACAGGATCATATCCTCCATGGTGAAAAGGATTGCACCTTAAAAATCTTCTAAAACCGAGGTATAGACCTTTAATTGTTCCAAATTTCTCAACTGCTTCGTATGTATAAGAGGAACAAGTTGGTAAATATCGACATTTTGGGAGAGTAGCTGGAGAAATTTTAGTTTGATAAAATTTGATTGCCTTTAGAACCAAATTTCTCATCATTTAATTTTAACTCCTTAAACGCAGTTAGTATACTCTCTCTTAATTCCGCATAAGATATATTATTGAAGTTATCAGATAAATACTTTCTTGGCAAAAATATCAGATCGTATCCTTTTGGAAACTCTGATTTATTTGTTCTATAGATTTCTCTAACATATCGTTTAATTTTATTTCTCTGATTAGCTTTTCCAAACTTTTTTCTAACTACTATGGCTATTCTACTATAGTTTAAACCATTTTTTAAATACACAGCTACAAAATAGATATTTATTAAACGATCACCTTTTTCAAAAACCTTTTTAATATCTTTTTGATATCTTATCCTTTCTTTTTTACTGAATTTGTTGTTTTCCATAAACTTTATTTTAAACTGCTAATCGTTTTCTGCCCTTTGCTCTTCTTCGTCTGAGAACGTTTCTTCCTCCAGGAGTCCTTTTTCTTGCTAAAAATCCATGAGTTCTACTCCTTTTTCTCCTTGAGGGTTGATAAGTTCTTTTCATTGCTCCACCTCCAATTTATTATTATCGATTTCAAAGTTATCGAATATATTATAATGATTAAATGTTTTAATGTCAATAAAAGGAAGTAACAAATTTTTTTTGGACAAAAGATTTTAACACTTTTCTAATAATATCTTATAAGAATTTAAATTAACAATGTTAGAATAAAATTGATTATGAGATTATTAAATACTCATAAATGATAATTTTAAGAATAATGGTTTAAATTTAAATCTGTCAATAATGGTTTAATATAGTTATATTGGAGTAGTTGAAGGAGTGAAATAAATGAAAATGAATTATGACTGTCTTAATTGTACATTCAGTTACGGATTCGAATTGATATCTAAAATTAAAAATAGTAAAGGTGTATCTGATGATGAATTATTTAATAAATATAAAGAATTACTCGTTGATACTTTACTTCAGGTTGATTATTCTACTGATTCTTCAGACCTTCTAAAAATTTTTTACGACGCATTTTTTAAAATTTTTGGGGAAAAAGATTATTTTGAAACCGAAAAAACCAACACAAATTCACTTTTTATAGAAATATATGACGATTTGCTGGATTTTTGCATGTCAAGTGAAGATCCACTATATTCTGCTTTTAAACTATCATTATTGGGAGAACTTTTTTCACATAATTCAGAAAATTCTTTTGGAGAATTGGAAATAGAAATACAAAGTTTTTTTAAGAATAAAGAAATATCCATAAATGATTATGAAAGCTTTAAAAAAGATCTGGAAAATGCAAAATTCTTACTTTTTATACATAATTATGCAGGAGAAATAGTTTTTGATAAGGTCTTTATTAAAATTATTAAAGAATTTAAACCAGATATAATAATACATTCAGCATTAAAATCAAAGCCCATATATAAATGTGCTACGAGCAAAGATTCTGAAGAAATCTTTTTAAAAGAAGTTTCATTGCCTTTTGAAAGTGGTTCTAAATATATAGGGACTCACCTGGAATTAACGAATAATACCTTTAAAAATATTTTTGATAAAGCTGATATAATTATAGCAAAAGGGCAGCAGAATTTTGAAAGTTTGTATCAAGAGAATCTGAATAAGCCCATTTATTTTTCTTTTATTGTAGATTGTAAATCAATATCAAATTTTTTTGAGGTTAACAAAGGAGCTTTGATATTTAAAAAAATAGAGAGTTTTGCTAAATTAAAAAATTCTTTTTAAAGAATTCGAGACTTAGTAAATAAACGAAATATAGATTTGAGAATGGAACTTTCTAAAAAATAAGATCTTGAATTTATAATGGGTTTAAAGCAGAACCTTTTTTTCTCTCCTTCGCTAAACGTAGTGAAAAAGTTAAAAAATGAATAATTAGATATGACTTTAGAAATAAAGATTTTGATTTATAATGTGGGTCAAGGGCGGAGCCCTCTCCCCCTTACTTCGGTACAAGTACCAAAAAAGGTAAAGAAATTAGGAATTAGTAAGGATTAGAAGTGGGGAGATATTTTGTAAAAGAATCAACGCTAAAATATACATATAATAAGGATTTTGGAATTTCTAAAGTGGGTATTAAATAAAAACATGAGGAGGGGAAGTAAAATGAAAAGATTAACAAGTATCATAGTGTTGTTTTTGCTTGTTGGATTTATTTTTTCGCAGCCAACGCATTTGGTTATTTTCCATCTCAATGATACTCATGGACATGTTTGGGGTAGTGAAGAAGGCGGAGGGTTTGCAAGGATTGCAACTATTATAAATCAAGCAAGAGAAGAAGTTAAAAATGAAAATGGTTATGTTCTTTTTTTACACGCCGGTGATGTGAACACGGGAATACCGGAATCAGATCAGTTAGATGCAATTCCCGACTTTTTAACTTTACACTATATGGGATTGGATGCTATGACTCTCGGAAATCATGAATTCGACAAACCTTTTGAGGTTTTAGAGATGCAGAAAAAAGTAGCGGAATTTCCTTTTGTTGCGGCAAATTTTGTTGACAAAGAAAAAGGTGGACCTGTTTTTGAACCTTATATTATAAAAGATTATGAAGGGCTAAAAGTTGGAATTATAGGACTTGCTACTGAACAAACAAATGTTTTAGAACCTATTTATTTAGAAGATAAAACAATTGTTAACGCCAAAGAAGTTTTAGAAAAATATCTTCCAATAGTTCAGAAAAAATCTGATATAGTAATAGTACTTTCACATTTAGGATACTATGAAGAAAACCAAATTCCTAATTTGCCCATCAAATTTACGACAACTAATGAATTAGCAGAATATTTTGAAGGAATTGATGTAATTATAGATGGTCATACACATACACTTCTTGAAAAACCTGTTGTAATTAATGACGTTATAATTGCACAGGCCGGTCAACATGCCAATTATTTGGGAAGACTTGATTTGTGGGTTGAAGATGGCCAAATATTAGACTGGCGAGGGCGAGTGATACCCGTGACTTCAGATATTCCAGAAGATCCTTTTATTAAAATGATTGCTGATATGTTTTATCAATTAGGTTCCGCAGCTTTAGACGAAGTTGTAGGTGAAACAAAGGTTTTCTTAGATGGTGAAAGGTCTAAGGTTAGAAGTAATGAAACTAACCTCAGTAATTTAATTACCGATGGAATGATTTGGAAAACAGGAGCAGATATTGCGTTTATGAACGGTGGAGGCATAAGAGCTTCTATTGATGTTGGTGAAATAACTTACAGAGATATATTGACCGTCATGCCATTTGGAAATACCCTGTATGTTTTAGAATTAACAGGAAAAGATATTATGGATGTTTTAAATTATGCTGCTACAATTCCTGATGGGCAAGGAGCTAAATTGCATGTTTCAGGTTTAACCGCAGAGATAAAGGATGGTAAGCCGCAGAATGTTAAAGTAAATGGGGAGCCTTTAGATTTGAATAAAACTTATAAGGTAGTTACTAACAATTATGTAGCTGCTGGTGGTGACGGTTACACGATGCTTGCAGGTAAACCTGGTTACGATACTTATTTTAGAGATGCCGATGCTTTAAGGGAATACATAGCTTATTTGGGAGTAATAGAAGATTATACTTCAGAAGAAAGATTGATAGAATTGGATCGAGTTAAATAGATGATTTATCTTTATAAAATAAAAGGGATACGTTGGTTGTATCCCTTTTATTTTATATTCTTTCAAAATATTTATCCAAAGTTTTAAAAGTTATTTCAATCATTATGGGTCTACCATGAGGGCAAGTTAGCAATTTTTGTTCAAAAATATTTTTTAAAAGTGTTTCAATTCCGGTAGGATTATCTTTTGTTTTTACAGCTGACCTACACGCTATTGTAGCCAAATTTTTATCAAATATATTTTTGACTTCTTCTAATTCAGAAAGTCTTAAATCGTCTGCTAAATCAAAAATAAGTGCTTCTAAATTGTCAAATTTCAAGTTGGAGGGAAGCCCCTTTAAGAATAACTCATTATTTTTTAGTTCAATTTTTATACCAACTTTTTCTAAAGTTTCTTTATGTTCTATCAAAACAGTCTTTCTCACTTCATCAATTTTTATCAAATAAGGTGAAATCAAAAGATTGTAGCTAAGACTTCCTTTATTCGCTATTTCTTTCTTTAATTCTTCGAAAATGAATCTCTCATGAGCAGCATGAAAATCTACTAAAAGTAGTTTATCTTTCGTTTCAACAACGACGTATCTTTCCGCTACTATTCCGACAATTCTTAAATTTTCAAGCGTTTCCAATTTTGAAGTAGTAGCAAATAATTGTTCGCTTTCATTTGGATATTGAAAGGTTGCAAAATTAAGGTTTTTTCGTGGTTCAAAAATGTTCCTGTTTTCATTTTTGTAATTTATAGAAGGTTTATTTTCTGTTTGAGAATTGTTTGCAGATGAAAATGTTGTATTTTCTTCTTTTAATAAATCCTTTAATAAATCCTTATAAACAGATTTTTCTGATGAACTTTTATTGTACAAATTTTGAATATCAAAATTCGTGTTTTGTTCATTCTCGTTATCCGAAGTTGAAACTTTGCTATTGTTTATATCTTTTACAAACTCCATTTTAAAACTGGTTTTTTCTATTAAAGATTTTCTTATAATATCTTTCAACAAGGCGGCTATTTTTTGTTCATCTTTGAACTTGACCTCTAACTTTTGAGGGTGTACGTTTACATCTATCATTTCAGGAGAAATATCTATGAAAATTATGCAATACGGGTGTTTAGATTTTTCGAGCATTTCGCCATATCCTTTTTCAAATACTGAAAAAAGAGATGCTACTTTAATGTATCTTTTATTTACAAAAAATGTTTGAGCTGTTCGATTGCTTCTTGCTATTTTAGGGCTGGAAATTATTCCAGATATTTTTATATCCGAAGCATTGTATTCGATTTCTAATAAATCTTCTCTTTTAAGTTCGGGATAAACTTTTAAGCATTTACTTATCAGATCCATATTGTTTACAAATTTATATATTTCTTGGTTATCTCTAATGTAGGTAAGATTTATTGAATTTGCTATAGCAAATTTCTCAATAATTTCTGTGACATACCTTCCTTCAACAGAAGCGGATTTCAAAAATTTTCGTCTAGCTGGAATATTAAAAAAAAGATCCGTTATCTCAATTTTAGTTCCAGTATTAGACTTCACTTTTTTTGTTTCTACAATATTACCCCCAAATATTGTTAATTGAGTTCCTAATTCTTCTTGAGAAGTTTTAGATGTCATTTTAATTTTTGAAACCCTCGAAATAGAAGCCAGTGCTTCTCCTCTAAAACCAAAAGTATTTAGATTGTATAAATCATCGAAGGAAGAAATTTTACTAGTTGTATGAGGTAGTATAGATAATTTCATTTCTTCTTCCGTCATTCCATAACCATTATCTTCCACTTTTATTAAAGATTTTCCTCCATCAAATATTTCGATGTTTATAGTATCTGCCTCTGCGTCTAAGGAATTTTCAATTAATTCTTTTACAACAGAATAAGGACCAGAAACAACTTCTCCGGCAGCAATTTTCATAACAGTTTCTTTTGGTAATTCTTTTATTTTCATAAAAAGCACCTCCAACTAAACTAAAATATACTTACTTTATAAATTCAAAGATCCATTTTTAAAGGTTCTAAAATAAAAGCAAGACAAATGCAAATTCATTATAACATCTTAGTATGAAAAATCCTTATAAATCATCATTTTTTTTGTTATAATTATACTATGATTATCTATATTTTTTAATAAGATGTGCGTATAATACGTTCTTATCACGATTAAATTAAAGTATGCCTCAAATTTTCAGTTTTTATTTCTAACAATGTAGATACAACTAATTTGGTTTATCTTCAAGTTGACTGTATGAATGATAATTTCAGAGATTAATATTTTAATTTGTAACAGGTTCGGAGTCAAACTCAAGTCTCTTTTTACAAGGATGAATTCCTCTAACGCATGCTGTGAGATATTCTCGACTTGAAATATAGACCAAGTTAAAGAAATAGGTGTTTAGTAAGTATTATAATTATGGAGATATTTTATAAAAAATAAGCTTTTGAATTTATAGTAGGTTCAGAGTGGAGCCCTTTTCTCCCTTTTTGCCTACAAGTACCGACGAAGTTAAAAAATTGTAGTTAGTAAGGATTAGATAGAGATTTTAGGAATAAGAATTTTCTGAAAATAAGCTTTTGAATTTAAAATGGGTCCAGGGCGGAGCCCTCTCCCCCTTTAGTTACACGTAGCAAAGAAGTTAAATGGATTCATAGTTAGTAAGGATTAGAGTTATAGAGGTATTTTATAAAAATTCAACGATAAAATATACATGAAAAAAGCTTTTTAAGATTTTTAAAGTGATTAAAATATAGAGTTTAAGGAGGAAAAAATGAATATAGGAATGTTTTCAGATACATACGTTCCGCAAAGAAATGGCGTGGCTACGGCCTTAAGATTATACAAGGATGAAATGGAAAAAAGAGGTAACAATGTATATTTGTTTGTTCCTAAATATGATTCGGACTATAATAGAGAAGAAAAAAACGTTTTTGAATTCCCAGCTGTTAAACTTTTTTTTGAAAAAGAACAAAGAGTTGCGTTCCCGTTTTCATTGGATTTGTTTAAAGTAAAGGAATTAGATTTAGATATCATTCATTCTCATGATCCATTTTCTATGGGAATTCTTGCACGAATAGTTTCAAAGATGTTAGATTTAAAACATATAGGAACGCATCATACTATGTATGAATATTACTTACATTATCTTCCACCTTTGGTAAGACCTAAGCCGGAATTTATGCAGAGACTTATAAAAAATTGGTGTGTAAAATTAGATAAAGTAATAGCTCCTACGCCTAATATTAAACAAACTCTTGTGAACTATGGAGTTCCTCCTTCTCATATTGAAGTTATACCAACGGGGATAGATATAGAGTCTTTTAATAAAATAACAGTATGGGATTTAAGAAAAGAATATAAACAAATAAAAGAAGAAGATAAAATATTATTGTTTGTTGGGAGATTGGCAAAAGAGAAGAATATAGATTTTTTGATTAAAGTTTTTAATAAAGTTTTAATTCAAGAAAAAGATGTGAAATTTGTAATTGTTGGAGGAGGTCCTGAAAAAGAAAATTTGCAAGAGTTAACTAAGAAACTGAACATTCAGGATTATGTTATTTTTACAGATGCTCAACCTCGAGAAAAGGTAATTGATGCATATAAACAGGCTTATCTTTTTATTTTTGCTTCTTATACCGAAACACAAGGCTTGGTAATTTTGGAATCAATGGCGGCAGGTACACCTGTAATCGCTTTGGGGAAATTAGGAGTTTATGATATACTATCTCAAAAGGATACAGGTGGTATAATGTTAAAAGAGTTAAAAGAAGATGATTTTGCAGATGCTATAATAAGATTAATAAAAGATTCTTCTTTATATAAAGATTTGAGAAAAAAGACAAAAGAATTTGTTTCTAAGAATTATTCTATAGAAAAATGTGTTGATAAAATTTTAGATTTGTATCAAAAGGAGATAATAGAGGTATGAAAGAAGTTGATCAGATTTTTAATTTTCAAATTTCAGATTTAAGAGAAATTCCCATTGAGAATTTTTCTTATATAGGAGATGCTGTTATTGGTTTAATATATAAAGTTAAGTTATTCGGGGACGGTAGAAATAAAGTAGGAAACATGTTTGAAAATTCAAAAAAGTTTTTGAGTGCGCAAGCTCATTCAAAGTTCATAGACTTAATATATGATAGTTTTAATGAAATTGAGAAACAGTATTATAAGCGTGCAGTTAACTCTCAAGGAGCAAAAAAACGTGGGAATGATTATGAGTATAGGAAATCTACAGGTTTTGAGGCTGTAATAGGATATTTATTTTTGACTAAAAATTACCGAAGAATACAGGAGCTTTTGGGAGTGATAGATAGTTGTATGTTTATGGAAAAAACACTCTAAAAGAAATAATCAACTCGGGTTATCCCCTAAAGCATATCTTTTTTAGTAATTCTAAAGCAGAAAGAGGAAAATTGTCTGAACTAATTGATTTTGTTGAAAGCTTGGGCTATTCGTTTAGTTTCACTTCAAATGAAGCTTTGGAGAAAATGGTTTTTACAAATAAGCATCAAGGTGTAGTAATTGATATTGGTGAAGAATTTAATTATAGTAACGTAGAAATTTTAGATTCTAAAAAGGAACTTTTTGTAGTAATATTGGATCAGATACACGATCCTCATAATTTTGGTGCAATTGTAAGATCTTCTGTTGCAGCCGGTGTTGACGCTATAATTATTCCTAAGGATAATGCAGTAGATGTCACACCAATAGTTGTAAAAGCCTCGGCAGGGCAAATATTTAAAATCCCTATAATCAAAGTAACTAATATTTCTCGTACTATAGAAATATTAAAAAAGAAAAATGTTTGGGTATATGGGGCTGATTCCTTAGGAAAACCTTACTATCAAATAGATTATTCAGGAAGTGTTTGCA
Organism: Petrotoga sp. 9PWA.NaAc.5.4; assembly: GCF_002895485.1. Classification (NCBI taxonomy): domain Bacteria; kingdom Thermotogati; phylum Thermotogota; class Thermotogae; order Petrotogales; family Petrotogaceae; genus Petrotoga; species Petrotoga sp. 9PWA.NaAc.5.4. The sequence goes on along the minus strand of NZ_AZRK01000015.1, from coordinate 118,448 downwards.
TTGTTTTTGGTAACGAAGGAGAAGGTATTAGAAAAAATGTAAAAAATCACTGTGATGAATTGATTAGTATTCCAATGTTAAATAATGTAGAATCTTTAAATGTTTCTGTTAGTGCAGGCATAATTCTTTTTGAAATAAAAAAGAATAAAAATATAGTCTGAAAATTATGTGGAGGTGTAAATTATGTATTCTAAAATTTCAAAAAAGGTTTTGGTTTCGTTAATGTTTTTTGTTTTGGGTTTTTCTATAGTCTTCTCTCAAACTACTCAAAATTTAAAAATTGGGTATGTTAATTTTTCGAAAACCGTAGAAAGTTATTATAAGTGGAAAGATTTAGAATCTTTATATCAACTTGATTTGCAATATTACCAGAGTAAGATAAATGAACTACAAGAAGAACTTAACCAACTTCAAAGGTCAGGTGCTTCTCAAGAGGTACTTCAACAAAATTATTTAAGAACGCAGCAACGAATTAATCAGTATCAACAAGATTTACAATCTGAGTATCAAAGGAAAATTGATTCTATAGCTTCAGAAGTTCTCTTTAAAATATCACAGTACGCTAAAGAAAATCAATATGATTTAATTTTAAATGAAAATGCAGTTTTGTATTTTAAGCCAGAAATAGATCTAACAGATAAAATTATTGAATATATCAATAAAAAATAAATATTTATGATAATTTATGATAAAAAACGTAGTGGAATGTAGACAAATTAGTAAAAAATATGGTAGAAAAATAGTTCTGGAGAATGTATCTTTTCAATCTAAAGAAAGCTGTGTAACAGGATTATTAGGCCCAAATGGAGCTGGTAAAACTACTTTATTTAAAATAATATTAGGATTGGTGGTTCCAAATTCTGGAACCATAAGTCTTAATGGTAAGGATATTACATACCTTCCCATACATAAAAGGGCACAAAATGGCTTGGCATATTTGCCACAAGAGCCTTCCGTCTTTAGAAATTTAACTGTAAGAGACAACCTTAAAATGATATCAGATTTACTAAAAATTTCCAATGCCGATCAGAAAATCTCTGAAATAATGAGTGAATTCGGTTTGGAAAGTTTAGAGCGTCAATATGCGTATTCGCTTTCAGGTGGAGAAAAAAGGAAATTAGAATTTGCAAGGACACTAATAACCGATCCAAAAGTAATTCTTTTAGACGAACCTTTTGTTGGAATAGATCCAATTACAGTTAAAGATATTCAACAAATAATTCGTAAACTCGCTAAAAATAATATATCAATAATCGTTACTGACCATAGCGTTGATGAAATTGTGGAGGTAGTTGATGAATTATATGTCTTGCATAAAGGGGCAGTAATAGCTAACGGTACCCCCAACGAAGTTTTAAACGATAAAAAAGTGAAAGAAAACTATTTAGGTTGGTGAAAATTTTGAATGTTGGAGTTATAGGATATTCAGGTAATATTTTTAAAGATCCTATAAAGTCATTAACCCCTATGTGTGATGAAATTGGGCAGCTTATAGCAAAAAATGGTTGGTTGTTAATAAATGGTGGAAGAGATGGAATAATGCAGCTTGTTTCTAAATCCGCTAACAACCATGGAGGTAAAGTTATCGGTATTTTACCTTGGGAGCAAGAAGGTAACAATTATTTAGATATCTCACTAAAAACAGGTTTAGATTTGAATATGAGATCTTTTTTAATGTTAAAAAATGTAGATATAGTAATAAGCATAGGAGGGGAAATAGGAACAGCAATAGAAATACTCGGAGCTTATTCTTATAAAAAACCTGTTTTATTAATGAGAAATTCTGGTGGTTGGACAGACAGAATAACTAATGTTTTAATAGAAGATAAATTTTTAGATAATAGAAAATTAGTTGAAATAAAACAAGTCTTTTCTATAGAGATGCTCGAAGAACTTTTGAAAAAAGTTGAAGCAGAGGTGAAAAATAATTGGTCAGAGTAAGGTTCGCGCCTAGTCCAACGGGACATTTACATGTAGGAGGATTAAGAACAGCTTTATTTAATTGGTATTTTGCCAGGAAAACTGGTGGCAAATTCATCATAAGAATAGAAGATACTGATTTAGAAAGATCTAAAAATGAATATGAACAAGCAATAATAGAAGAGTTGAAATGGTCAGGCTTAGATTACGATGAAAGCATAGATTGTCCTGGGGAATATGGTCCATACCGACAAAGTGAGAGACTTGAAATATACAAAAAATATGTGGAACAGTTATTGAATGAAAATAAAGCATATTATTGTGTATATGATAAAGAAAATATAGTATATGAAAATAATATTTTAGAAGACAAATATAAAAACAATAAAAATTATTCAATAGTTATAAAATTTAAAGTAGAAAAAAATAATATCTTATCGTTTAACGATCTTATAAGAGGACCTATAGAATTCGATACAAATTATATAGAAGATTTTGTCATTGTTAGATCAAATGGCATTCCTGTATATAATTTTACCGTTGTTATTGATGATTATCTAATGAAAATTAGTCACATTATAAGGGGAGAAGATCACATTTCAAATACTCCTAAACAGATATTATTATACAAAGCATTTTCTTTTGATATCCCTGAGTTCGCTCATCTGCCATTAATCGTTGGAGAAGATAGAACACCTTTGTCTAAAAGGCACGGGGAAGTTTCTATAACGTATTTCAGGAGAGAAGGATATCTTCCCAATGCGTTGTTAAATTATTTGAGTTTATTAGGATGGAATGCTGAAGAACAAGTATTCGACTATAGAGAAAAAATTAGAGATTTTGATCTTAAAAATGTTTCAAAAAATCCCGCTGTATTTGATTATAATAAGCTTCTATGGATAAATGAGGCTCATTTAAGGAATGATGCAATCGATAAAGTATTAAAAGATTTTGAAGCATGGATTGATTATTCCAAAATTGACTTGAAGACCTCAGATAAATCCTATGTAAAAAAAGTTGTTGAAATTTCAAGAAAAAAGGTTCAGACTTTGAAACAACTATATGAATTTTCTAAAAATTTTTTTAGAAGTGATTTTGAATACGAACAAGAATTCATTGAAAAATACGCAAGTAAAGAATGGTTCAAAGACGTCATAAATTTAGCTATTAATAAACTATCAAATGTAGAAGTATTTGATTTCAAAAATATAGAAGTTACTTTAAAAGAGATTTCTAACCAAAATACCACTACCAAAAAAAATATTTTTCAAGCAATAAGAGGTGCTGTCTTAGGAAGGTTAGTTACCCCTGGATTATATGAATCCTTGGAAACATTGGGAAAAGAAGAAACGTTAAATAGATTAAATAGAGCATTAAGACTTTTTTAAACATGCCAAAATAGGGTTTTAAGTTATAATAGGTCAAGGAGGGTCTCATTTTTTCGATTGGTTAAAATTATATAGAATCTTTAGAACTGATAACTTTTTAAAAATAAGTTTTAAAATAACACAAAATGGTTAAGAAGGAGATATTATGAGGTTTCCATATTTGAAAGGGAAAAATGTTTTACTTGGAGTATCCAGTGGGGTAGCAATTTACAAAGCTATAGATTTAGTGTCAAAGTTAAGGCAAACTGATGTTAATATAAAGATTATTATGACTGAAAATGCAAATATATGGATCTCTGACCAACTTTTTTCTGCGGTAGGTAACTGTGAAGTTTACAAGCAAACTTTTGCAGTTAAAGATGGATGGATTCCTCATACAGAATTATCAGCCTGGGCCGATTTGTTTATAATTGCACCAGCTACTGCTAATATTATAGCAAAGATAGCCAATGGAATAGCAGACGATTTACTTTCTTCAACAGCTGTTGCTTTTTCTAAATCCTCCAAATTAATTGTTCCAACTATGAATTTTAGAATGTATGAAAATCCGGTAAATCAAAGAAATCTAACACAATTAAAAAATGATGGATGGTTTGTTTTGGAACCAGAAGAAGGGCATCTTGCAGATGGAGAATTTGGAAAAGGTCGGTATCCAGATAATCAAAAAATATTAGAGTATTGTGAATATTTAGTTACCAAGAAAGATTATTTAAATAAAAAAGTATTGATAAGTGCGGGGCCAACAATTGAAAAAATTGATCCGGTAAGATATATAACGAATAAATCTAGTGGTAAAATGGGTTACGAACTTTCTCGAGAGTTTGCGGCAAGAGGTGCTCAAGTGACTCTTGTGTCAGGTCCCACTCATTTAAATCCTCCTTCACTTTTAAAAGAGTTTGTAAGTGTTGAGAGTGCTAAAGATATGGAATATGCCATGATTTCAAGAAGCAGCGATAACAATATAATTATTATGACAGCTGCTGTCAGTGATTTTAGAGTAAAAAATTATTCAGAGCAAAAAATAAAAAAGGATCAAATAAAGACTTTGGAACTCGAAAAAAACCCGGATATCTTAAAAAAGTTAAGTTCAAATAAAAAAGAAGGACAAATAATAGTGGGTTTTGCAGCTGAAACTCATGATGCAAAAGAAAATGCAAAAAAGAAACTTTCAGAGAAAGGTCTTGATATGATAATATTAAATGATGTTTCAAAATCAGGAATAGGCTTTGAATCTGATGAAAATGAGGTAACTATTTTCTCTATTAAGGAGGAACAATATGTTGAGAAAAATTTTAAAAGGGATATCGCTGTTATTATTTGTGATTATATCCATAACAATTTTTTCTGAAAACCATTTTTTCCTTTACCTCAGTGAATATGATCAATCACAAAAAACAGTAAAAATAAATCTAGAAAGCTATTATGAATTATCGGGTAAACCGGAAGTATATATTTATGATGGTAGCACCAGGAGAAAACTAACAATATATGAATTTAGTCCAAAAGAATACTTTTTTTATGTAAATCTAAATGGATACAACAGAGATTTTTTGTCATTTTCCGTTTCGGCTACCACCAATAAGGGTGAATACATTTCTGATTTTTTCAATAATTTTTTAGAAAAGAAGGTTTTTTCGCCCGAAATAAAAGTAGAAATAACGACTTCCTTAGGAGAATTAGGTTATGAATATTATTTAGATTATGAGCCTAAGGATATGATTTTGACGGGTATAAGAGTCAACAACATTTTTTTTGAAAGTTCTGACGAATTCTTAAGGAGTTTGAGGTCGCTTAAAGAAGGAGTTTATAATGTTATATTTAACTTTAAAAATAAGTATGCCATAAATTTTGAACATGAAATAGTTTTTTTAAAAATAAAAGATATAGTGATAACTGAAAATACTTTAAAACCACAGCAAAAAACTGAAATTTATGGATATCATATTGTTCAAAAAGGAGAAAGTATTTATAAAATTGCGAGAGATTATAATGTTTTACCAGGTGATCTAGTAAACATAAATGGTTTAAAAGATCCTTCTTTAATCTATCCCGGCCAGCCTTTACAAATAGGTAAAGTAGAGTATTATGAGAGCCCAGTACATTTAGAAATAGATTTATCAAAGAATAAGATGTATCTTTACTTTCATAAAAATTTAGTAAAGACCTATGTTGTGGCTGTTGGTATGAGTGACTATACGCCACCTGGTTATTATAGGATTTCTTATAAAGAGAAAGACCCTGCTTTATATTGGTATGATGAATACATACCTCCCGGATCTATGATGAACGGCATAGGAACGAGATGGTTACAACTTTCCAATCCACAATACGGTATTCATGGGACCACAAAACCTTGGGAGATAGGCAAAAGAATTTCTCACGGTTGTATTAGGATGTTTAATTTTGATGTCGAAGAGATAGACTTTATGGCTTCCTTAGGTACGGAAGTTTATGTATATTATGGAAATTAAAAAACCTCACTAATATGTGAGGTTTATTGTTTTTAGAAATTATAAAACTTATATTTCAAAAAATGTCTTGCTCTTCTAATAAAATAGTGGCTACTTTGTATCTGAAATCTTATTATCTGAAATTTATCGTTTCTAAAATTTTAATATGGGGTTCTTAATTAATATTAAGCCTATTAAATCCTTATAATAAAGAAGATGGGGTGGCTGGTGGGGTTTGAACCCACGACATCCTGAGTCACAGTCAGGCGTTCTGCCGCTGAACTACAGCCACCATAAAATTGGCGCGCCTGGAGGGATTCGAACCCCCAACCCTTGGATTAGAAATCCAATGCTCTATCCCTTGAGCTACAGGCGCTGGAGCGGCCGACGGGGATCGAACCCGCAACCCTTGGCTTGGAAGGCCAATACTCTACCAGTTGAGCTACGGCCGCAAATGGAATTAATATAATGGTCGGAGCGACTGGATTTGAACCAGCGACCTCCGGTGCCCAAGACCGGCGCGCTCCCAGCTGCGCTACGCTCCGCCTTTCTCAAATTCTCAAATTATATAATATCACAACCATTTTCTTTTGTCAATATTAATTTGTAAATTTCATTTTTTGTTAACTGACAAAAAAATATTTGTGGTAAGATTTTGATTTTTTTATGATAGAATTAATTGGAATAAAAATTTAAACATAGATAGGGTGGTTCTATGAAAGTAGAAAAAGTGAGCAAAGATATACTTACAGCTTTTAAATCAGAAGAGCCGACCATTCAGCAATTGAGAAATGTTGCTAAAAATTTAGGTTTGAACTTGAAAAGAAACATGAAAAAAAACGATATTTTAAAATTGGTAATCCAAGAAATTAGAAAATTAGAAAAAAGCGTAAATGAGTATATTGATAATAAGTCAAAAGGCACGGCTATTATATCAACTGTCTCAAAAAAAGAGAAAGAAAGTAAAAAAACTAAAAAAGATAGAGTAGTTACATTACCAGAAACGTACAATAAAGATGTTTGCAGATTAATGTTGGTTAATCCTAAATGGACATATGCTTATTGGGATTTTTCTGAAAAGACTAAAAATGATATCAAGAAATATTCAAAGAACAAAATATATATAAGATTAATTAAAATAGATAGAGAAGATAAGATTCAAAGTAAAGAAACAGTTTTTTTTGATACTGCAGATTTAGAAAACACAAAAAGTTATTATTTTAATGTTCCAAAAGATGACTCTAACTATGTTGTACAATTAGAAATTGAAAGTAAAAAAGGAGTTTTCAAGCCTATATTAGAATCAAATGAACTCAAGATTCCGCCACTTTCACAAAAAGAGCCACAAGAAGAAAGATGGTTCTTCGTCAAAAAGCATGAAATAGTTGTAGAAAAACTTACTTCAAAGCCCTCAACTTATGAAGAAATAAGTCAAATGTATAAAAAAAAGTTTGATGAAATAGGTAAAAATTTGAATCCCTTGATTTTAAGTGGAGGGTTTTTAAAGTGAAAAGAATAAAAGGGCAACTTTTGCTTGTATTACATGCGCACTTACCTTATGTCCATCATCCAGACTTCGAAACTTTTATGGAAGAAAGATGGCTTTTTGAAGCAATTACAGAAACATATTTACCTTTGATAAAGGTATTTAAGACTCTTGAAAAAGATAAAATTCCTTTTAAATTAACTATCAGTTTTTCACCACCACTTATGGAAATGCTTAATTCTCAGGATTTAAGAGAAAAATATCACAAACATCTTTTGAAATTGATAGAATTATCACAGAAAGAAGTTGAAAGAACCAAAAATGAAAATATCAAAAAAAATGAAGTTGCTAAACACTATAGAAATGAATTTATCGAAGATAGAGAAATATATGTTGAGCAATATGGTCAAGATATATTGAAAGCTTTTAAAGAATTTCAAGATAAAGGTTACATAGAAGTGATAACATCTAATGCTACTCATGCATATCTACCATTTTATAGAAATTTTGCACAGGCAATAAATGCGCAGATAAGATTAGGTACTTTGACTTATAAAAAATATTTTAATAAAGATCTTAAGGGTATGTGGTTAGCGGAATGCGCTTATTTTGAAGGATTAGATAAGTATTTAGCAGATGAAGGAATTAATTATTTTTTTGTAGATTCTCACGCGTTTTTGTATGCACAAACTCCCCCTCGATATGGGGTTTATAGACCTATAATTACTCCTAATGGAGTATATGTGTTTGCAAGAGACCCAGAATCAAGTGAACAGGTGTGGAGCGCTACCGTGGGATATCCCGGAGATTCCAGATATAGAGAGTTTTATAGAGATATAGGATTTGATAGAGAAGAGGATTACATTAAACCATATATAGATAAAAGTGGAATAAGGTGTAATACGGGAATAAAATATTATAGAATAACAGATAAAACATTTCCTTTAGATAAAAAAGATTTCTATGATTTGAAAGAAGCTGAAAAAGCTGTAAAAGAACATTCGAGAGATTTTATTTTTAAAAAAGTTTCTCAAATAGAAAAGTTATCAAAAATTTTTGATGATTTAGAGCCTATTATAGTGGCTCCCTTCGATGCTGAGCTATTTGGACATTGGTGGTATGAAGGTCCCCGTTTTTTAGAACATATTTTTAGGCAGGCTGCAAAAAATGAGACTGTATCTTTTTCTACTCCTTCAGAAGTTATAGAAAGCATTGAAAAGGTTCAAATAGTTACTCCGAGTGAGTCTTCGTGGGGAGCAAATGGTTATCATGAAGTATGGTTAAATGGTTCTAATGATTGGATATATAAACATATTCATGAAATAACTGAAATAATGATAGAAAAAGCAAAAGTTTATAGAAATCCTTCAGAGTTAGAAAAGAGAATTCTTAATCAGATGGCAAGAGAAGTTTTGTTAGCACAATCTAGTGATTGGCCATTTATAATATCAACAGGAACTACTGTAGAATATGCAAATAAAAGGATCAAAGATTGTGTGGTTAGATTTTTAGAATTAGATAATATGCTTCAAGAAAAGAAAATAGACGAAAAAAAACTATCATATTATGAATGGGTTGACGATATTTTTAAAGATATAGATTATTCCATATTTTCATAGAATATCTCAAGTAAAAAACTTTTCGGTAAATATAAAAATATATAGTTAGGTGGAAGGAGGACAAGTAAATTGCCAGAAAAATATTTCGAAATCAGATGGCATGCAAGAGCAGGCCAAGGAGCAAAAAGCGCTTCCCAGTTTTTAACAGAAGCAGCTGAAGAAGCGGGAAAATATTCAAGTTCATTTCCAGAATATGGAGCTGAAAGATCAGGTGCTCCCATGAAAGCATTTAATCGAGTTGCAGATGTACCAATAAGAGTAAAAAGTAATGTTGAAAAGCCAGATGTAGTATGTGTTATAGATGATACACTATTGAAAAATCCGGAAGTTACCGATGGTCTTTCAGAAGATAAACTATTATTGGTTAATACAACCAGAAGCATAGAAGAAGTAAGAAAACTATCCAACTTTAAAGGTAAAATAGGCATTATTTCAGCAACAGAGATAGCTTTAGAAGAAATTGGGAAAGGAATTCCAAATACTGTTATGATAGGAGCGCTTATCAGGGCTACTAATATAGTTTCTTTAGATGCAGTAAAGGAAAAGATTAGAGCAGCGTTTTCTAAAAAATTTTCAGAAGAGATTGTAAGAGCAAATATTAGAGCTTTGGAAAGAGGATATCAGGAGGTGAAATTTAGTGAATAATGGTTGGAAAGATATACCTATCGGTGGAGTAATAGACAAACCAGCAACAGCGAGACGTTATAAAACTGGTGAGTGGAGAATTCAAAGGCCAGTTATAGATAGAGAAAAATGTACTAATTGTATGCAATGTTGGCTATATTGCCCGGATATGGCCATTAGTGGTAGCTTAGATGGAAAAAGAATGAAATTAGGCGAATTCAATATGGATTACTGTAAAGGTTGCGGGGTTTGTGCAGCTGTGTGTCCTGTTAGTGCGATTGAAATGAAACCAGAATCAGAGTTTATTTAATTTTATATAAAAATAAAAATCGGTAAAGTACTGAATAGCTCAGTTTTGGAATTTTTAAAGACAGTGAGAATAAAAAATAGGAACTTTAGAAATGAAACTTTTCGAAAACAAGATTTTGAATTTAAAGCGGGTCCAGGGCGGAGCCCTTTCTCCTTTTTCAGTACAATATACCGAATACATTAAAAATGATAGTTGATCAAAAATATTAATAAAACTTAGGTTTTAAAATTTTTAAAGACAGTAAGAATGAAAAAATAAGGGAGGTTAAAATAAATGCCAGTGAAATTAACAGTTACAGGAGCCGCTGCTGTTGCCCATGCTATGAGGCAAATCAATCCTGATGTTGTGGCGGCATATCCTATAACTCCTCAGACTCCAATAGTCGAATATTTTGCAAGTTTTGTTTCTGATGGGATTGTTGACACAGTTTTGGTACCAGTTGAATCAGAGCATTCTGCTATGAGTGCGTTAATTGGTGCCGCAGCTGCTGGAGCAAGAACAATGACAGCAACTGCAGCCAACGGTTTAGCTTTAATGGCAGAAATAGTATATATTGCGGCTTCATACAGACTTCCAATAGTAATGCCAGTAGCGAATAGAGCTCTTTCTGGACCAATAAACATACATTGTGACCATTCAGATGCGATGTTAGTTAGAGACTCGGGATGGATTCAATTTTTTACAGAAAATCATCAAGAAGCTTATGACTTTACAATAATGGCTACAAAAATTGCTGAAAAAGAAAATGTACTTTTGCCCGTTATGGTTAATTTAGATGGTTTTATTACTTCTCATGGAGTGGAAAGTTTTGAAATGCTTGATGATGAAGTGGTAAGAGAATTTGTTGGAACATGGAAACCCAAATATTCTTTGTTAGATGTAGAGCATCCTGTTACTTATGGACCATTGGATCTTTTTGATTATTATTTTGAACATCACAGGCAACAGGAAGAAGCCATGAAAAATGCATATAAAGAACTTCCGGGAGTTTTTGAAGAGTTTGCAAAAATATCTGGTAGAAAATATGATTTTCTTGATTTATATAAAACAGAAGATGCGGAACATATAATGATTGTTTTAAACTCTACTGCATCTACTGCAAAATATGTTGTAGATGAATTGAGGGAAGAAGGTAAAAAAGTAGGACTTGTTAAACCTCAGGTTTTTACTCCTTTCCCAAAAAAAGAAATTCAACAAGTATTAAATGGAAGAAAATCTGTTGTGGTTTTAGATAGAGCGATGTCTTTTGGAAAAGAAGCACCTTTATATTCATTAATTAAATCTTCTTTATATGAAATAGCTTCTAAACCTTCTTTAGGATCTTATATTTATGGTTTAGGGGGAAGAGACGTTACTCCTGAAATGTTAAGGCAAGCCTTTGAAGATGCTTTGAAAGGGAATTTAATAGCTGACGAACAAAGATATTTAGGATTGAGAGAATAATTGGAGGTGAATTATTGTGCCAAGCATTAGAGATTTGGTAGGATACGTTGAAAATAATGATTGGGCATTTACCCAAGGTCACAGATTGTGTCCTGGCTGTAATGCACCAATGGTTGCAAATTGGGCTACTTTAACTGCAAAGAGTTTAGGATACCATCCTGTAGTAGGACTTGCCACGGGTTGTTTAGAAGTTTCTTCAACAATTTATCCATACACTGCCTGGAATGTACCTTACATTCATAATGCATTTGAGAATGTAGCGGCTACGATTTCGGGAGCTGAAGCAGCTTATAGGTCTTTAATGAATAGAAAAAAGATAAATAACGATAAGATTAAGTTTATAGCAATTGGAGGAGATGGGGGAACGTATGACATAGGGCTACAAGCTTTGTCAGGAGCTATAGAAAGAGGACATGATTTTGTATATATTCTATACGATAACGAAGGTTACATGAATACGGGTAACCAAAGATCTGGATCCACCCCTCCTGGAGCTGATTCTACTACAGAACCTGTGGGAAAAGTATTACCTGGTAAATTACAATTAAAAAAGAGTATAGTTGACATTATAGCAGGTCATGAGGGAGTATATGCTGCAACAGCAGTAACTTCTGAACCATGGGATTTTATGAGAAAAATGCAGGCAGCTTTGGAATTTCCAGGTCCAGCTTTTATTTCAATATTAGCCCCATGTGTAAGATTTTGGAGAATTCCTGACGATTATGGAGTTGAAGTTACAAAATTAGCTGTAGAAACAAAATACTGGCCTTTGTGGGAATATAACATGGGAATTTACAAAGTTACAAAAAAACCTAAAACCTTCAAACCAGTTAAAGAGTATGTATTAAAATTAGGTAGGTACAGTAAATTAATGAAAAGATCTGATGCAAATGAAATCTTAGAGGAATTACAACATTATGTGGATGCAAAATGGGATAGATTATTAGCTTTGGAAGAAATATCTAAGGATAAACCTATTAGGAAAAAAATTTGAATTATTTTTAATGAGGGGATGTTTTTATCATCCCCTTTTTTATTTTTTTATATATTTTAATTAAAAAATAATATTGTTTGTGATAAAATACATAGGTATATTTTAAAACATCGCATAAATTTAAGTTTTAAAAATTTAAAAGAAACTAAAATTATAAATGTTCAGGAGGCAGTAGCATAATGAATAATTGGTTTAAAAAACACGAAAAAGTTATTACAATATTAGTTGTGGCAGGATTTTTAGCGGGAATTGTTTGGTGGTCAGTTGCTACCTATCTTACGTCAAGAAATCCGGTATCAGATGTTCGGAGTAATTCCTTGAGAAAAGAAGATTCTGTTTTAGTAATAACTAAAGCAAATGTAGAATTAAATTATCCTTATTGGATTATGCAAAACGAAGTAGAGAATATTACTCAACAGCAAGCTCAAATTTATCAACAGTATTATGGACAAAAATTAGACCCTGTTTTTGATTATTTAATCTTAAAGAACTTAGTAACAGATCTGCTTTACGATGAAAAAGTTGTTAGATACTATGCAGAAAGTAAAAATCTTTTACCTGATTCTAAAATGATTGAAGAAGAGTTAAATAAGCAAGTTAATCTATATATTCAACAGTATAAATCTGATCCAATTAGTTGGAATAGTATGGTACAGTATTATGGAAGTGAGCAAAATATAAGAAACATTTTGGTTACTTCTTTACAAGCTACTATAGAAAATGACTTAATTAACCGAAAAGTTAAAGAAAGCGTGGCTTCTGTTTCCAGACAAGAGGGGCTTAATTATATACAAGAAAATTTTGACAGTATAAAAAATAATTATGAACAAGTTAGAATACAGCATATACTTATTTTCGATGAAGCTACGGCAAGCAACTTAAAAGAAGAGATTTTATCTAATCAAATAAGTTTTGAGGAAGCTGCGTCGTTGTATTCCGAAGATACTGTAAATGCTACTAATTCTGGAGAAATCGGATGGATAAAACGTGGAGAATATGAAAGTACTTTTGAAGAAGCCGTATTTAATGCAAATGTGGGAGAAATAGTGGGACCAGTTGAAACTTTTGAAGGTTATCATCTAATAAGAGTATTAGACAAAAAGGTTTTTTCAAATCCCGAAGATGTGTTTTTATACGATGATGTTTATGCTGAAATAGAAAGTATTTTGGAAGAACAAAAGTTTAGTTCTTGGTTAGTTGAGTACAAGCAACAAGAAGATTTTGGAAGAAATTATTATGACCTAAAACTCATGTATATTCATGAATTGTCAATTGTAGGAGAAGATAGAGAAAAACTGGAAGAATTAGCAAAAGAACTTGAAAATATTGTGTTTGACGGTGATGGAATTTCTCTTGAAGCTGAGTCGGATTATCTTGCTATTTATACGTTGGTTGTTACTCAATTATTAGGGACTTACGATGAACAATTGAGGGTATTGAGTAGTTATATCATTTCTGAACAAAATTTAGATGCTAATTTATCTTCTTTAACTTTAGAAGAAGTTAACCAAAAAATAGATGAATTGACGACTATTTTACAAGAAGAAACGAGTATAAACAACATAGAAGAAGAATTAACAAAATATGAAAATTTTAGAGAATATCTTAACAATTTAACAAGCGCTCAAAAGTTAGGAGTTAATAGTACGGAAGAAGCTAGTACGTTGAGAACAGATTTACAAGATAAAGTTAATGAGTATACTAATAAACTCACAAAAGTTTTAGCAGATTTATTTGCACAGTATCCATCGTCTAACACAGTCGTACAATTATATTATCAGATAAATCCTCAAGATCCTAAAGTAATAGTAAGTTACTCAAAGTTACAACTTAATCAATTGAAGCAATATTATATGTATTTTGGGCCTCAGATTTTATTTGCGTATTTTCAACAGCCTATTAATGAAATTTTGATTAACGTACAAATTGTTGTAGATTCTGCGCAAGCCGATACGGATACAAAATTAGAAGCTTTAGAAATCGGGTTGGATTTGAGTGAGTTATTAGGATTAAATGAAATTAAACTCTATTATTTGGAAACCATAAAAGAATTAGCTCCTAATTACTATAGTAATATTGATCAGTTAATTGAAGAGACTCAAAAAATTATAGACGAACAAATTTCTAACGCCGTAACAAGTACTTCTCAATCTACAGATTTAACAGCAGAATAATTTTAATAACAAAAGATAATATAAAAAATTGGGGAAATATTTCCCCAATTTTTTATGTAAGTCCTATTAATTCTATTGAACCAATTCAGCGTTTCTTATTCGTTAAATTCTATCAACCCTAAATCTCCGTCTTTTCTCTCGTATAGAACACATACTGCATTGTTTTCAGAATTTCTAAAAACAAAGAAAGAATGTCCCAACAACTGCATTTGAAGCATAGCTTCCTCAACATTCATTATTGTCAAATCATAATTTTTAGTTCTAACGATTTTTGGAGCCGATAACTTTTCTTCTTCAACATCTGTAACTTCTTCATAAATTGAATTTTCAAGAATTTTCTTTTCCATATTCTCAACAGGAACCTTTGTAACAGAAATATTTTCACTCTTATAAGATTCTTGAACTCGATTTTTTATCTTTCTAATTCTTCTTTCTAAAGAATCGGTAGCTTCATCAATAGCTTGGTATAAATCATTGTTTCTTTCTTCAACTTTTATAATCTTATTTAAACCTTTGACGTGTGTTGTTATTTCAACTTTATAAATTCCTCTTTCTTTTGTGATCCTCACGTCTGCAGCTGAAACCAAATCACGGTGCCTTTTAAGAAGATGATCAGGTTTCGTCATCCTTTTTTCAAGATAGTTTTTTAAAGCATCTGTTAAATCTACGGATTTTGTAAAAACTTTGTATTCCATCGTTACCACCTCCATGAGTGTAAATTTTACTTTCTTAGGGATTCTAAGCTTGAATATTTTTAAACAGTGTCACATTTAACACATGGTAAATTTACAAAGTATTTTTATAAAATTATCACTTTTAAAATAAGTAAAATAGCAAATTTATATAATTGTTGTTGGAGGATTGACATATAATTTTATAAATTTGTCGTATTTTTCTACAACTTTAGGCAAAAAATCTAAATGTTCTTGATAACTTTTTATTATAATTTGATATCTATAATTACCTCTTAACTTTGAAATTACGGGTGTCACAGGACCTAATATTTCAAGGTTTTTATTATCTACTTGGGTTTCAATCTCTTTTACTATTTCTTCAGAAATGCTCTGAACCTTCTCTATTTTTGAATCACTAACTATAATTAAGTATAAATCAATAAAAGGGGGATATTTAAAAAATTTTCTTTGTTCAAGTTCTTTTTCCGCTATTAAATTGTAATCATGTGACTGAACCGCTTTGTAGACTTCATTGTCAGGTTCAAAGGTTTGAATCAATACTTTACCTTTTTCTTTTCTACCAGATCTTCCCGCAACTTGCATTATCAAAGAAGCAGTACTTTCTTCTGAATTATAATCTGGCAAATTAGAATACCTATCTGCATCAAGAATTATAACTAAATCCAAATCCTGAATATCCAAACCTTTTGTTATCATCCTCGTCCCAACAATTATCTTCTTTCCGGGCTCTTTCATAAAATTGAAAGTTTTGTTTAAATCGTTAAACGTTTTTATAACCGTTCTATCTACTCTAACAAGTGGATCGGAAGGGAACAATTTTCCAAGTTCCGCTATCACTCGCTCTGTGCCATAGCCTCTACTTTGCAGTTTAAATCCACCGCATTTTGGACAAAAATTTGGTATTGAACTTTCTTTACCGCAATAGTGACATGTCAATTTTCTATCTTTTTTATGAAAGGTCAATGAAACATCACAATTTTTACATTTAAATATATATCCACAATCACTGCAAATTATATAATTAGCATACCCTCTTGTCGGAGTAAATATTATGGCTTTTCTATCTTTTTTTAACACTTCTTTTATACTTTCAATGACTTTTTTGCTGAATATCCAGTTATACTTTTCTTCTTTCTTCATATCCACAATTTCCACTTCAGGCATTTCACTAAAATACCGAGATTTTATCGTCTCTAAATACATTGAATTATTTTTTACTTTATATAGATCTAGAACTCTTGGTGTAGCCGATGAAAGTATTAATTGGAGATTTTCAATTTCTTTTCTGAAAATAGCGGTTTCTACGGCATCATAAGTTACATTTTCAATTTGATAATAAGATTGATCATGCTCTTCATCGATTATTATCATTTTTAAATCTTTTATAGGTAACCATATTGCGCTTCTTGTACCTATTATGATATCAACATCCCCGTTAACAGCTGAATACCAGGTATTTACTCTTTCAGAGCTTGTTAAACTTGAGTGGTAAAACAACGCTTTATAATTAGAAAATCTTTTTTTTAACCTATTCATTAATTCCGAAGTCAAAGAAATTTCAGGAACTAATAAGAGAACTTTTCCGCCATTTTCCAAAATCTCACGGGAAACTTCAAAAAAGACCTCTGTCTTCCCGCTTCCAGTGATGCCGTACAACAAATGGGGTTTATCCTTATTATTTTTAATAAAATTTGCAGAGTTTAACTGTTCATCGGAAAGCGAAACTTCGATACTATTTTCTTTTGGCTCTATCTTTTCTGTTATATTTATTATACCTTTTTTAACTAAAGTAGTCAAAACTGTAGAACCTTTTTTTAAAACCCCTTTATTGTACAACTCACTTTCAAGGACGCTTCCATTTATTGAAAGAAAGTTCACCACTTCTCTTGCCGTTTTAGATAAATTGTACTTCCAAATATCTTTTAAATCCATATTCAAAACAACAAAATTATCTTTTAACTCTCGTGTATTTTTTCTATACACTTCTAAGGTTACCAAGTTGGAATCTAAAAGGTTTCTCAATTCTTTGTTTGCTGTAGCAGAATTGAGGTAACGTTTTAAAAATTCTTTGTAGAAAACAGGCTTTTGATAAGGAGCCAAAGGATTTTTTGGAATTATCCTAAGTTTATAAACATCTGAAGATGAAGGAGGAAACAAAAGTTTTGCTATCTCTCCAATAGGTGCTATAAAATACGAGCAAACTTTTTCTAAAAGTTTTATATGATATTCATTTAAAAAACTTCTTTCATCTAAAGGAAATTCAATATCTTTTATTTTAATATTATCTTGAAAAGTTGATTCTGCTTGTCTATATACCATTCCAGGTACAAATTTTCCTCTAAGGTCTATGACTACTCTTTGTCCTATTTCAAGACTTTTATAATATTTATACGTATATGGTTTATAAATTCTTTGCCCTATAGGAACAATGTCGTAAAAAAAATACATACTTTGCCTCCAAACTTGGTGCAAATGTTCTTTAGAGTGCTTTCAATATACAAAATCCTTTGGCTGGTAAATCAGTAATTGTGTTTATTGTATTTTGGGAGAAAAGATCATAATAATTACCATCTAAGTTATAATCAATATTTACATAAGAATTTTTTGAATTTATGGCAACGATAATTTTTTCTTCTTGATAACTTCTTTGATAAATTAAAACAGAACCGTCAGCATACAATACCTTATAATCCCCTATTCTTAGAGCATTGCTTTCTTTTCTTAGTTGGATTAAATCAACATACAACTCGAAAATTTCCATATTCCATTTACTTTCATCCCAATAAAATGGAATTCGACAGAAGGGATCCGTTAATCCTGTCATACCTATCTCGTCACCATAATATATAATGGGAGAACCGATAAAGGTCATTTGAAGAACAGCTGCTAACTTCATTCTATCGGTATCCTCACCCAATGTAGTTAAAATTCTTTCGGTATCGTGTGAACCCAAAATATTCCATAGTCCATGGAGTACTTGTGGAGGATATTTGTTTATATAGGCATTAGTTGTGTTGACAAAATTAGTGGCACTACCGCCTTTTACATATGATACAACGGCATCTCTAAAGATATAGTTCATAACTGAATCGAAACTTGGATCTTCAAAATACGAAGTTGCGTCTCTCCAAAATTCTCCAACGATGAATGTTTCTTGGTCAATGTTTTTGAAGTTTTCATATAAAGCTGACCAATAATCCACTGGTAATTGGTCAACAGCATCGAGTCTCCAACCATCTATACCAAAGCTCATCCATTTTCCTATTACTTGATTTATATAAGCTCTCACTTTAGGATTATTGTTGTTTAAAATAGGTAAATCTGCATAACCATGCCAACCTTTATAACTTTCAACGGACTTTTGAATAGGAAATGTGTTGATATAATACCAATCCAAATATCTGGATTTTTCTTGTTTCTCAAAGTTTTCTGCCATAGCAAAAAATTCTGTCCCTGTATGGTTAAACACTCCATCTAAAATAACTTTTATATCATATTCATGAAGAATATCCAACATATCTTTAAATACTTCTTCATCACCAAATGAAGGATCTATTTTTAAATAGTCTTTTGTGTCGTATTTATGAGTACTTGGAGCTTCAAAAATAGGATTGAGATATATTGCTTCAACTCCTAAGTAATTCAAATAATCAATGGAATCAATAATACCTTGCAGGTCTCCACCATAAAATCCAAAAGACAAAGAATTTCTATTGTGAGGACCATACCAACTGTATGTGTTTTTGGGATCGTTGTATGGATCACCGTTTCTAAACCTATCTGGAAATATTTGATAATATATTCTGCCTTTTGCCCATTCGGGTATATCAAAATAAGGAACTATAGGATGAGAAAAGTCAAATTCAAAGAAATTTTCTGTTTCGTTATAACCGTATATTATTTCTTTTCCATCTTCTATCGCAAATCTATATTTTAAGACGTTTGCTTCGGTAAATACATGGAATCTGTATAGAATTTTATTATCTATTTCTATTACATCCTTTTCAATTGAGGTGGCATTAGCTTGTAGGTTAACATCTTGAACATCATTTTTTTCAAATTCTATAGAAAGATATATTTCACCGGGTTTTACTGGGTTTATATATTTGCGTTCGTTTTTAAAATTAACCTCTTTAACTTTGCCATCTCCAAGTTGTGGAAAAGCAAAAGGATCTTTCACAACTCTAACGTTAAAGATTTCACCATTGTATACAGCGATATTGGTATTTGAGTAATCTATGATCTTTTCACCATCGACTATGAACTTATACAGATACTCTCCTGGCTCTAAATCAACATTGTATCTCCAAAGCCCTGTAAAACTTTTTTGCATTTCAATGGGTTCAAAGTTGTTGAAACTACCTATTAAATACACCGAAGTAGCATCTTTTGAATACAAAAATGAAGAGTTTACACTAAAAGACAGTATGAAAGGAATCATGATTAAAAAAACAAAAAATATTTTTTTCATGAGAAAATTCCTCCTTACCGAATTGAGATTACGTTATTATTCCACTTCAATTTTATCAATAATTCTTCTTGCTAAAGAAACAAATGAATCAGTTATCTCAGGTGTTCCAAAATATGCTACAGGTTTTCCGTCGTCCATATTTTCTCTGATCATCGTATTTAAAGGTATTTCTGCGATTAATTCTAAGTTATACTTTTGAGCTAATTTTCTTCCTCCACCCTCACCAAAAATATAGTGCTTTGTTTTACAGTTAGGACAAATAAAATAAGACATATTTTCCACTATACCAATAACTTTTTTATTCATCTTCTCAACGAAGTTAATCGCCCTTTCAACATCATCTTGAGAAACTTGAGAAGGAGATGTAACTATCAAGGCACCTTTTATTTTATTAATGTTTTGAAAAACAGTTAAAGGTTCATCTCCAGTGCCAGGAGGAGCATCTATTATTAAATAATCTAAATCTTCCCACGCAACATCTCCTATGAACTGTAAAATTGCGCCTGTTTTCAAAGGACCTCTCCAGATAACAGCTTGATTGTCTCCTTCCAAAAACTGAGATATAGAAATAACTTTGATCCCATTGACTTCTGGAGGTAATATCTCATCTCCAACTTGGGAAAGTTGAACATCTCTTCCTCCAAGCATTCTTACAACGTCTGGCCCATGTAAATCAACATCCATAAGGCCGACTTTTTTGCCTTCCAATGCAAGTGCGACTGCCAAATTAACAGCAACAGTGGTTTTTCCAACACCACCTTTCCCACTCATCACTAAAATCACGTTGTTTATATTTTCTAATTTGCGATTTACTTTTTCTTTCATTTCTTGTATATTTGCCATATTCTTTCTCCTTTATTCCTATAATTTTAAATGTTTTTAGAAGTTCTAAAATCTAAGTTTTATTAATATTTTAAGTTTAAAATTTTTATAAAAATACCTCCGTAATTCTAATTTTGAACTATTCTCTATTTTTTTAATTTCTTTGTTGCAAGTATCAAAGGAAAGAAAAAAGGGCTCCGCCCTGGACCCATTTTAAATTCAAAACCCTGTTTTTATAAAATGCGCATTTTTAAAGTACTTATCTATAACTTTTATTCTACAATTTTTACTTCATGAGTAATATCTACAGAACCTCTAAAGGTAGCTATAGCACTACAATATTTTTCTTGAGATAGTTGTGCTGCACGTTGTAATTTATCTAAGGGTAAATCTTTCCCTTTAAATTCGTAGATCACATGAATCTTTGTATATTTCTTTGGGTGTTCTTCGCTTCTTTCTGTCAAAAGTCTCAAGTTGAACTCGTCGTACTCAACTTTCATTTTCTTAAGAATACTTACAACATCAATTCCTGTACATCCTGCTAAACCAGCTATCAAAAATTCCATAGGCCTTGCACCAGAATCATAACCATATACTTCTGGGTCTGCATCAATATGGATATCATGTCCAGAAGGTGTTTTCATATAAAAATGACTTCCATGAAGATTTTTTACTAAAAATTCTTTCATTTTTAGACCTCCTACATTTTAGTTTATTCATTGTCTTTAGAAATTCCGGAACTCTTATTATATGTATATTTTAGCGGAGATTCTTTTACAAGATACCTTCCCACTTATAATCTTTACTAATTCTTGATTTCTTTAGCTCTTCGGTACTTGTAGCCAAAGAGGGGGGAGGGCTTCGCCCTGGACCCATTTTAAATTCGAATTCCTATTTTTTGAAAATTATCATTTCTAAAGTACTTATCTAATACTTACTAACTATGAATCTCTTTAACTTTTTCGCTACGTGTAACTAAAGAGGGGGAAGGGCTCTGCCCTGGACCCGCTTTTAAAATCAAAAGATTATTTTTAAAAAGTTCTCCATTTTAAAGTCTTTATTTAATTTTGACCAATTGTTTATTTCTTTAGCTTTTTCGGTACTTGTAGCCAAAGAGGGGGGAGGGCTTCGCCCTGGACCCATTTTAAAATCAAAAGATTATTTTTAAAAAGTTCTCCATTTTAAAGTCTTTATCTAATTTTGGCCAATTGTTTATTTCTTTAGCTTTTTCGGTGCTTGTAGCCAAAGAGGGGGGAGGGCTCTGCCCTGGACCCGTTTTTAAAATCAAAAGATTATTTTTAAAAAGCTCTCTTTTCTAAAGTTCTTATTTAGTTTATTCACTTTTATAAAATACCTCCACACCTCAAACCATAATTCAATTCAAAAAGCATTTTGATTAAAATTTTAATTTATTTTATAGCATGGGATATAATAATTATATCATTATGAAGAAAAATTGATTAATATTTTACATTACGTTATTTTCAAAACAGGTTACAGTATATTGGATAGTTTCTAAGATTTGTTTTGAGTTAAAAACTTAAATTTTTGATAGTTTTTATATGAGAAAATCAGCTGCCACATTTTAAAAATAAAGTTTAAGCGAATTAAATTGGCAAAAAATTTTTTCATTAATTTTTCATCATTTTTATGTTATAATTTAGATGGATTTTATTATGAGGTAAACTTCTTATTCTTTACGGACTTTAGAAATGAAAATTTTTCAGAAAATAAGGTTTTGAATTTAAAAAGGGTACAGGTCGCAGCCTTCTCCTGTTTTGTTAAGTTTAGCAAAGAACTTAAAAACTCATAGTTAGTCAGAAGCTTTGGAAACAAGAAATTTTATAAAAACGAAGTTTTGAATTTAAAATGGGTCCAGGGCGGAGCCCTTTCCCCTCTTTAGTTACACGTAGCGAAAAAGTTAAAGAAATTCATAGTTAGTAAGTATTAGAGTCGTGGAGGTATTTTGAATAAATTTAAAACTAAAAGATTGGTAAAACTTAGGTTTCGAAATTTTTAAAGTAAGTATAATAATTTTCATGAGGAGGGATAGTTATGAAAAGGGTAGGATTTTTTATGATTTTAGGAGCAGCTGTATTATTACTTTTTGGTTGTGCAGGTAACGGAGTTTTAAGAGGAGTTTCTCAAGAACCTGTCGGTGGTTGGTTGGTTACATTACTTAAAGATGAAAACAATAACGGTGTATACGATGATCTGGAAAACTATTTCTATATCGCTATTGATGTGAATGATGATGACGATGGTTATGTGCCAGTTGCTGTGGACAAATATGGTGACCCAATTGAAGAAATTACAGCTACTTTTAGTATGAATGGGAATAAAGTTGAATTCACTATGGAAAGGTTAGACGTATATAGTTATGAGTTAACAGGTATTTTCCACAATGAATCTGATGATAGTAACGATTTAATGGCAGGAGAATATGAAGGAAATAACGGATTTTATGATGTTGAAGGTTTTTGGTTTGCTTTTAGATACGACTTCCCGCCAGCGGGAGCTGCAATTGAAGGATACAATCCTTTAGAGGGTAGAAAAGATGAAATTGAAGAATTAATAAAAGTAAAAACTGGCTACGAAGTGGATCTTGATTTTTTTGAACTAACAAAGTAACGTTTTATTAAAAACATGTACAAGTTGGCATAAATACCCAACTTGTATTCTGTAAAAAAATATTATGAAGGGGAGATAAAAATGAAGAAAAAGATATTTTTGATAGTTATTTCAATAGTCCTTCTTTCTGTGTTTATGTATGCAGAAAAATTCTTGATAATAAATGATAATACACTAAAAGTCTATAGGTTAGATGCTTATGATAGTTTTGAACTTACGGGAGATTCTTTGATATTAAAAAAAGCAGATACATTGTGGTCAGGTTCTGAGGTGTCTGTAAAGATAAATCTTGTAACGGAATTAGAGCTTCAAAAATATCAAAAGCTTGAACAAATGTTGAAAGAAGGAAGAACAATACCGGCTCCGACAAAACCTGGAGAAGTGGCTACTGGGAGAATCTTAACAGTAGATTGGTTGAAACAAGACAAAAAAGAAAAACTAACTGAAGATATTATAAGATTTTTAACCAATCCTAATCAAACGTCTTTTGATTTAACAAAATGGTTAAATGATTACGCAAATTGGATTCCTGTTAGATAAAGTTATTATTGATATAAAAGCGGTAGAAATTTCTACCGCTTTTTAAATTATTCAACAGGTTTCAATCTCGCAGTAAAGTGTCTTAAAATTTTTGGTTCGTAGACAAATTCTAAGCCTTTCAATGTTTCTGACCTTTTACTTACATCAATCAATCCTTGAGCTACATAATCCATATGGTTATTTGTATAGACCCTTCGAGGTATAGTAAGCCTTAAAAATTCGAAATCAGATTCTAATTGTTCACCCGTATCAGGATCGCGTCCCAACATTAAAGAACCTACTTCTACCGCTCTAACACCTGATTGCAAATAAAGTTCGTTAGTAAGTACTTGAGCTGGGAACTGATAATATGGAATATGTGGTAACATTTTTTTTGCATCCACAAAAACAGCGTGTCCACCTGTAGGATATTGTATGGGAATGCCAGCATCTTTCAAAATATCACCCAAATATTCTACTTGTGCTATTCTATATTCAAGATAATCAAAATCTATTCCTTCTTTTAAACCTCTTGCTATAGCTTCCATATCTCTGCCAGCTAATCCGCCATATGTTATAAACCCTTCCAAAGGAACTAAGTTTGAACATGCTTGATGATAAAGTTCTTCATTGTCTTTTATGCCTATTAATCCTCCTATGTTTACTATAGCATCTTTTTTCGCGCTCATTGTAAAACCATCGGCATAACTAAACATTTCTTGAACTATCTCTTTAATTGTTTTATTATTATAGCCTTCTTCTCTTGTTTTAATAAAATAAGCGTTTTCTGCAAAACGTGCTGCATCCAAAAAAACACGAATTCCATATTTTTTTGCTAAATGACTTGTTTCTTTGATGTTTTTCATAGAAACAGGTTGTCCCCCTGCACTGTTACAAGTAATAGTGATTATAATAAAAGCTATGTTTTCGCTGCCTTTTTCTTTAATAAATCTTTCCATTTTTTTAATATCCACATTTCCTTTAAAGGGATGATATGAAGCGGTGTCAAAAGCTTCTTCTATCACACAATCTATAGCTCGTGCATGTGCTAATTCAACATGTGCCTTTGTTGTATCAAAATGCATGTTGCTTAAAACATATTGACCAGGTTTGTTTATTAAAGCCGGGAACAAAACTTTTTCTGCACCTCTTCCTTGATGTGTGGGTATAAAGTATTTGTAATTAAAAATCTCTTGGCAGGTATCTGTTAAATGTAAAAAGTTTTTACTACCAGCGTAAGATTCATCTCCCAGCATCATGCCAGACCATTGATTGTCGCTCATAGCGCCTGTTCCACTATCGGTTAAAAGGTCAATAAATACTTCTTCTGCTTTTAGAGCAAATACATTGTATCCTGCCCTTTTCAAAGCTGATTCTCTTTCTTCTTTTGATATTAACTTTATTGGTTCGGCCATTTTAATCCTAAAGGGTTCGGGTTTAGAAGCTTTCTTCACGGTAATGCCTCCTTGTAAGATGTTTTATCTATTTTAAATTCAAAACCTCGTTTTTATAAAATTTTTCGTTTCTAAAGTTCCTGACTAACTATAAATTTTAACTTCTTTGCTAAGCTTAACGAAAGAGAGGAGGGGGGCTCCGCCCTGGACCCGTTTTAAATTCAAAAGATTATTTTTTGAAAACTCTCATTTCTAAAGTCTCTACTTCTTTTCTAGTTATTCTAAGTTCTAATTCTCACTAATTCTTAATTTCTTTAGTTTTTCGCTAAGTGTAGCCAAAGAGTGAGGAGAGGGCTCCGCCCTGGACCCGTTTAAATTCAAAAGCTTATTTTTTGAAAACTCTCATTTCTAAAGTCTCTACTTCTTTTCTAGTTATTCTAAGTTCTAATTCTCACTAATTCTTAATTTCTTTAGTTTTTCGCTAAGTGTAGCCAAAGAGTGAGGAGGGCTCCGCCCTGGACCCGTTTTAAATTCAAAAGATTATTTTTTGAAAACTCTCATTTCTAAAGTCTCTACTTCTTTTCTAGTTATTCTAAGTTCTAATTCTCACTAATTCTTGATTTCTTTAACCTCTTTGCTACGTGTAGTGAGAAAGAGAAGGGCTCCGCCCTGGACCCGTTTAAATTCAAAAGCTTATTTTCTAAAATCTTTATTTATAAAATGCTTATGTAATTCTAATTTTGACAAGTTAACTATTTTTTAGTTTTTCGCTAAGTGTAGCCAAAGAGTGAGGAGAGGGCTCCGCCCTGGACCCGTTTTAAATTCAAAAGCTTATTTTCTAAAATCTTTATTTATAAAATGCTTACTGTTTTAAGGAGTCTAATTCGATTAGTGGCGGCAGTTCGATAAAATTAACTTCTTTTTTAGCTATATCTTCTTTTAACAAATCTTTTACTT
Organism: Petrotoga sp. 9PWA.NaAc.5.4; assembly: GCF_002895485.1. Lineage (NCBI taxonomy): Bacteria > Thermotogati > Thermotogota > Thermotogae > Petrotogales > Petrotogaceae > Petrotoga > Petrotoga sp. 9PWA.NaAc.5.4. Next base: position 92,551 of record NZ_AZRK01000015.1, on the reverse strand, counting down.
CGTCTTTCGAACTAAAATATATAACCTGCCAACCTGATTTTACTATATTTTTTAATATTGCTATCTGTTTAATCAATCTTTCTGAATCAGATTTAACAAACGGATCATCAAGAATAAAAAACCCACTTTGGCTGGCCATCAAGGCTTCCCCTAAAGCCAATCGAATTGAGAAGTAAAGTTGATCGTACGTTCCTCCTGACAATTGTTCAATGCTAAGTATAACACCATCTTTTCTTTTTACTTTTATTTTATTTTCATCTACATCAAATATAGCTTCTTCATACATATTGTTAGTAATTTCTCTAAAATACTTTGATATGCGGCTGTCTTTTCCAAAAAGCTGTGAAATTTTTGTTTTTTCTTCGTTTGCTATTTCTGTAAATATATCGATAACTTCTAAAGCATTCTTTCTATTATTTTCATGTGTATCTACAAATTTAAAAAGTAATTCTTTAATTGCTTGCAGATCGACTAATGTATTACAGATTATCGGCTCTTGTGAATTTAATATATAATTAGCTTGCCTTTCTACTTCTTCAAATCGTTTTTGAAGTGTATTAAGCTCGTTTTTTATCTTTTCAAGCTCGATTTGGCACTTTTTCGTTTCGCTTTGTAGTTTAGACAATTCTTCTTCGCTATATTTCAAGTCTTTATAAGCATCTTTGAATATTTCAAATTTAGATATTTCGTCTTCCCAATATTGGATCGCTTTTTCTAATCCCCCTTCTACATTTCCAAAATGGCTTTTCAGTACAGACTCTTGTTTTTCAATGTCTTTTTGAATCTCCATTTTTAACTTTAATTTTTCGTTGTAAGATTCTAATGAAGTCTCTTTTGATTTGTCTTTTATCTCTTGTATTTTTAACTTAGTTTCTTTGATATTTTGCTCTTTTTCTGGAATATCTTCCAGTTTAATCTTGTTGATTTCTTTTTCTAAATTCTCTTTATGTACGTTAAAACGAGTTAATTCTTCAGATTTCTGACGATATAGTCTTTCAAAGTCTTGGATTTTAGAGTAAATATCATTAACGCTGCTTGCTAATAATTCAAGTTCTTTTAAACTTGTTATAAACTCTTCAATTGAACGCATCGTATGGCTTTTGCTTTTTAAAGTTATGTATCTTAAGAATATAAAAGAAAAAGATGCGATAGCAGAAACACCTGTTAATGTGTAAAACACGGCAGACCTTTGAAATATTGAAGCCAAAAGAAAAAAAGCAAAAAAGGTAACAGAAACAATTGATAAAATAGTATACGTTTTGCTTTGCTTTTCTTGCTTTATATTATCTTCTTTTAAAGATTTATACTCTTCTATTTTTGGCCTTATCACTCCATCTATTTTTCGTTTTTTCTCTTCGTACAATTTGAATTCTTCTGTCAAAGCAGTTTGCTTGTGTGTTGTCTCGTCAAGTTCGGTTTCTTTAGCTTGAAGATCTTTTTCTTTTTGTTCTTTTTCAGAATTATAATTTTTTAGCCTTTGTTCTAATGTTTCCCATTCTTTTGCTTCTGCTTCATTGTATATGTCCAGCTCTTTTATTTCTTTTATCAGAGTTTTAAGAGTATTTAAAGCTTTGCTACCTGTTTCATATTTTTCTCTTTTTCTAACTTCTTCAAGTAGGTTGATTTGATTATCAATTTCTTTTAATTTTTCTTTCAATGTCACAATTTTTACTTCTAACTGTTCTAAACCTTTTTCCTGGCTATCTTTTATAATTTCTTCAATTTTCTCGATCAATTTTTTAGCTTCATCTATTCTTGTCTTTAACTTTTCCTCTCCTACATCTCTAAAAAGTCCTTTATGAGTTAATCTTGCCATTTCTCCAACTTTTTGAGAAATCTTATTTATCTCGTTTGTTCTTAAACCTGTAAGTCTTTCTGTTATGTTCTCGTAATAAGAAATACCGCTATTTTTACTTTGTTCAATAGATATATCACTATTTCTAACGATAAAAATATTTTTAAAATCTGTAGGAGTAAACTCTTTTAATTCGTTGAACTCTCCCCTGTTAGAAAGTTTATGTTCTTTTCCATCGATGCTTTCTAAAATCATATATCCTTCAGGGACTTCCTCTACCCTGTTTAAGTTTTCAAACTCTTTAACTCCTTTTTTGAATAAAAGCTTAATAATGGCTTCTATAGTAAGTGTTTTGCCTCCCTCGTTTTTACTCCATATTAAGTTAAAATCCGCTAATTTTATCTTTTCTCTGTTTTCCAAAGGGCCATAGTGACTTATAAAAAATTCTTTGATTTTCATTTTTTCACAACCTCCATCATTGCTCTAATTGCAAAATCTAACAATTCTTTTTCTTTCTCAGGTGGATAATTTTTAGCTTTAACCTTCTTATAAAACTTATCGAAAAGCGAGTCTTCGAGTATTCTTTTTATGTCTATAAATTCCAAATTAGGAAATTCTGCATTGTATCCCTCAAGCTTTTTTAGCTGTTGAACTATCTCTTGTTCACTCATATGAATCGAGTCACTGTTTATGTACCCAGTAATAGTAAAAATCATCTTAGCATTTTTATGAGCTTTCTCTATTTCTTTTTTTACTAACTCAACTGGGTTAGTATCGTCAAAAGGGTTTAAGTTAATCTTAATTTCTACATAATGGAATGTATCTATCAAATAATCATGAGGTGGTTGGCCCACTTCAAAAACATTAACCTTTCTTTGTTTGACTTCTTTTTTAGTAATTGACACCGGCGAGCCTGGATATACAAAATATTTATTTTTTTCAAATTCATAATTATTAAAGTTTGTGTGAAAATGTCCCGCAAGTACATAATCAAAACCACAAGATTTAAAGTAAGATAGTTTTATAGGCATGTACCTCTCTTTACCCTCATCTCCAAAATCATCTCTTGAATAGAAGGCATCAAGTAATTCACCATGAATCATTAATATGTTTATTTTGGTATTATCTAATTTAGAAGAAAACAGTCTAATTTTACTTAGAATATCTTCTGAAGATAAAGGTTCAAAAGGGAAGCCCCATATGCAGACATTGTTAAATTCAAGCGAAAGATCTGGATTATTTAAAACAGTTACGTTTTCTCCAAAATACAAACCATTTTTATATGAATCGCTGTCATGATTGCCTGGAAGAATAATTATTCTGAATTTGTTATTTGAAAAGATTTCTCGAATTTTTGGTCTAAGTTTTTCTGAGTCCATATCTTTATCAAAAAGATCTCCACTTATTAAAAGAAGCTCAATATTCTCTTGTTTTCCAACTTCTATAATTTGTTTTAAACTCTTCCATCTTTCATCTTCATATTCTTTCAAATGAAGATCTGCGGTATGAAGGATTTTCATTTCAATTTTCACCTCTTGATTATTTTTATTTCTAAATAATCTATCAATAAATATTTTACTATATTTTTCAGAATTTAAATTATGGAGCCAACTTTAAGAATATAGATTGTCTCCTATGTAATTTATTGTTTCATCTTCTGCAATTAATAAACCAAAGGTCTCTTCTCTTTAAATTTAAAACTGTATGATATAATAAAATTAGCAAAAATAACGTTTAATGACTCTATTGCAAAATATTTGAAAATCGAATAAGAGGGGATGTTAAAATGATAACCCAGCAGCAAATTGAAATTATAAAAAACTTTTTAATCAAAAATTTAGATGTAGATGTAATATATCTTTTTGGATCTTCAGTAAAAAACATAATGAGAGAAGATAGTGATATTGATATTGCCTTTTTGAGTGAAAAATCCGTAGATGCGTTTGATCTTTTCCTTTTATCTCAGAAATTAGCTGATTTAGTAGGCAGAGAAGTAGATTTAATAGATATTAAAAAAGCATCTACTGTTTTTCAAACTCAAATCATAAGTACCGGACTTGTAATTTACTCTTATGATGAGAAAAAAAGAGCCATCTTTGAAATGATTACCTATAAAAGTTATGCAAGGTTAAATGAAGAAAGAGAAGAAATTCTAAATAAAATAAAAGAAAGCGGGAGCATATATGCAAAATGATATTATAATAAATAAAACTGCGATTATTGAGAGATGTATTTATAGAATAAACGAAGAATATAACAATGATCCAGCAAATTTAAAAAATTATACAAAGCAAGACTCAATAATATTAAATATTCAAAGAGCGTGTGAAGCTTGTATTGATATAGCCATGCATATTGTTTCTACTAATAAATTAGGAGTTCCACAGACAACTCGTCAAGTTTTTGATATTCTAAATGAAGCGAACATTATTGATGAAAGGTTAGCTGACAGATTGAAAGCAATGGTGGGATTTCGAAATATAGCTGTTCATGATTATCGAACTCTTAATTTGAGCATAGTTCAAAAAATTATTGAAGAACATCTAAACGATTTTCTTGAATTTACAAAGATAACTTTAAAATTGTTAGATTGAAGAGTAAAAAATCAAATGCAATATAATACAGTAAATAGTTTTAAACACTGATTTAAATTGAAAGGTAATTAGTTTCATATGCAGCCTGTGTATCTCGTGGTTTTGAAAACGTTCAAACGATTAATATTTTTAACAACCCTTAAAACATTGATTTTAAGATGCGTAATTGACAGCTATGTAATTTATTGTTTCATCTTCCGCGTTTTGAATTTTCTCTTTCAATTCTTCTGATAATTTTCCATCAAATTTTTTTGATAATAATTCTTAATAGTAAATTCTTTTCTTTTTACTTTTTACAAATCATCAAACATTTATTTTAAGAACTGTGTAATTGTTTTTTACGATAATATAATAAGATATTTTATGAGAACAATTCAGATGCTTATTTTAATTCAAAAACAATTTTTTAAAAAAATGAAGTTTCATAGGAACCAATTGTGCGTATAAATGTTAAAGAAATTGTTAATTTTTGACAAAAAAATGTTTATTTCGTATTATTAATTGTACCATCTGGTATAATAATTAAGAACAAAACAGTGGTTATAGGAGAGAATGATTTTGAGGAGTGATAAAAGTGGTCGTTGTAGGAATAGATTTAGGAGGTACTGAGATTAAAGGTGGATTAGTCGATGAGGAAAAGGGTATTATTAATAAAGTTTCTTATCCAACACAAGTAGAACTGGGTAATTATAAGGTTATTGAAAATATTTCCAATGTAATCCGGGAATTAGCTAAAGATACAAACGTTTCATCAGTAGGAATAGGGTCTCCTGGATCAATTGATCGAGATAATGGAATTGTTAAATTTTCTCCTAACTTCCCTAATTGGCGCAATTTTGAATTGGCGAAAGAAATAAAGAAAAATGTTCAAAAAGAGGTGTTTGTTGAAAACGATGCTAATGCGTTTGCACTTGGTGAATGGTATTTTGGTAAAGCCAAAGGTCTTAAAGATTTTATTGCTTTAACTTTAGGTACAGGGATTGGTTCGGGGGTAGTTTGTAATAATATTTTTCTTACTGGAAAAGACGGGTTAGCACCTGAGTTAGGGCATATTGTTGTAGTACCAAATGGTCCGGAATGTGGATGTGGAAATAGGGGATGTGTAGAAGCAACTTCTTCCGCAAAATCCATTGCAAGAGAAGCAAAGAATTTAATCGACAGATTTCCTGATAGTTTAGTTCTAAAACTTGCAGGTTCTAAAGAAAAGATAGAATCTAAACATGTTTTTGAAGCTTATAAGAAAATGGATCCCTTAGCAACGATTGTAGTTAATTTTGCTATTGATTCTTTGGCTCGTGCAATAGGAGGGTATATACACGCTTTTAATCCGGAAAAAATCATAATTGGTGGGGGACTGAGTAAAGCAGGTGATGCTCTATTTGTGCCACTGCGTGAAATGACAAAAAGATATGTAATGAGCAGTTTTGCCGATACTTATATTATTGAACAATCTTCTTTAGTGGAAGATGCTGGTATTCTTGGCGCTGCATCGGCTGCTTTGTATGGGAAAGAGGGCAGGCCAAAATCTTAGAAAGGAGTACAATTATATCAAATGAGTAATTTTTATGGTGAAGATTCAGGAAAAGGTTTTGTAAAAGAAGTTCCTCTAATGACTTTTGCTAAAGCAATAGAAAGTGCAATATATAAATCTCCTATTAGAGGAGAGAATCAAGTATATTTAAGCGATTTGTGGTTTGTTACATCACTTCCAGAAGATTTAATAATTGAGGTTATTACAAAACATATTGATGATTTAGACTTGCCAGAAGATGTTATGGAAATCTATGACGATAAAAGAAATAAAGTGTTATGGAGAAAACATAAATGAGGAAAGAACTGAGAATAGATTTGCATGTTCATTCAACCGCTTCTGATGGGACGGATAGCCCTCAAGAATTGATAAGAATCGGCTTAAATAAAGGCATAGAATATTTTTCAATAACTGATCACGATACCGTTGATGGAGTAAAGTCCATTTTAGATTCACAAGAGATATTCCCGAACGAATTGTTTTTTGTTACAGGAGTAGAGATAAGTGCTGAATTTCCAACAACACTGCATTTACTCGGATATAATTTTGATATAAGAGATAAAAATTTGAATGATATATTAAAAAATCTTCAGGAATATAGGCAACAAAGAAATGATCAAATGATACAAAATATGAAAAATTATGGGTTTGATATAACTTTGGAAGAATTACAGCAAGAAGCCGGGAAAGAATTAATAGGCAGACCGCATTTCGCTAACTTGATGGTCCAAAAGAAATATGTTAAAGATAAACAAGAAGCTTTTGATAAATACTTAAAAAAAGGAGCACCGCTCTATTTAGACAAAAAAAGATTAGAGCCAGAACAAGCAATAAAACTTATAAAAGAAGCAGGTGGAATTGTTGTTTTAGCCCATCCGTATCAAACAAAGGTATATGGTAAAGATTTAGAAAAACTCATTTCTGACTTAAAGGCTATGGGATTAGATGGCATAGAAGTGTATTACTCATCTCATACAAAAACCATGGTCCAAGAATATAAGCAATTGGCAAAAAAATATGAATTAATTATGACAGCGGGTTCCGACTATCATGGGGAAAATAAAGTTGGCATTGAATTGGGGTTGAACGTCGATATAATGGACATAGAACCTTTTCTTAAAATTTTAAGGAAACATTAAGTTTTTGAATATAAAATTTCTAATAGAAAAATAATAACCCCCAATAAAATCCCCAACTTATCCCGCATTATGCGGGGTTTTTTTTAGGTATTTTTTAGGAAAGAAGTAGGAACTTTGGAAACGAGAATTTTATAAAAACAAGCGTTTGAATTTAAAACGGGTCCAGGGCAGAGCCCTCTCTCCTTTCTTCGGTACAAGTACTGAAAAAGTTAAAGAAATTAAGAATTAGTGAGAATTAGATAAGAACTTTAGAAATGAAGATTTTCAGAAAATGAGCTTTTGAATTTATAGCGGGTCCAGGGCGGAGCCCTCTCTCCTTTCTTCGGTACAAGTACTGAAAAAGTTAAAGAAATTAAGAATTAGTGAGAATTAGATAAGAACTTTAGAAATGAAGATTTTCAGAAAATGAGCTTTTGAATTTAAAAAGGGTCCAGGGCAGAGCCCTCATTCCTCTTTCGTTACACGCAGCGAAGAAGTAAAAAAATCGTAGTTAGACAGGAACCTTGAAAACGAGAATTTTATAAAAACAAGCGGTTGAATTTAAAACGGGTCCAGGGCAGAGCCCTCTCTCCTTTCTTCGGTACAAGTACCGAAAAAGTCAAAAAAATTAAGAATTAGTGAGAATTAGATAAGAACTTTAGAAATGAAGATTTTCAGAAAATAAGCATTTGAATTTATAGCGGGTCCAGGGCGGAGCCCTCTCTCCTTTCTTCGGTACAAGTACCGAAAAAGTCAAAAAAATTAAGAATTAGTGAGAATTAGATAAGAACTTTAGAAATGAAGGTTTTCAGAAAATGAGCTTTTGAATTTATAGCGGGTCCAGGGCGGAGCCCTCATTCCTCTTTCGCTACACGCAGCGAAGAAGTTAAAGAAAAGAAGTTTAAGGAGGCAATATGAATTTACAAAAATTCATTGTATTTATAGACGGAATACTCATGGGCATAGCTGATTCAATTCCTGGAATTTCAGGAGCTACTATTGCATTAATAGTTGGTATTTATGAAAAGTTTATTTCTTCATGGTCTTACTTTTTTAGTAATATTTCGCATTTGAAAAAGTTAATAAAAAGTAAGGAATTTAGATTTCTATTAATACTTTATATAGGAGTTTTTGTTGGTTTATTTGCATCTTTAAACGTTATAGGTTTTTTAATGACCAATTATGAAAATGGTGTATTTTCTTTTTTTACAGGTTTAATCATTGCCAGTATTTTCTTTTTGTTTGGTGAAATATCTAAAAAAGAGAAGCATGAAGTTTCTCAGAATAAAACTATCTTGTTTATTTTTTCTTCTGTATTAGGATTTTTATTGGCTTTTTACATCTCGGGTTTGAAAACCCTAACAGTTGATCATTCTTTACCAGTAATTTTATTATCTGGTTTTTTTGCAATTTGTGCGATGGTTCTTCCAGGAATATCTGGATCTTTTGTACTGTTAATGATGAACCAATATGATTATATAGTTAAGGCTGTAAATGAATTGAATTTTATAGTTTTAATGGTTTTTGTGTTAGGTGCCATATTAGGTATAGCCGTTATGAGCAAATTTTTACAATGGTTGTTGAAAAAATTCTATGCTTTTACAATGTATTTCTTAATAGGATTAATGGTAGGAGGTTTGAGAGCCCCTTTGTCTCGAATAGATAATTTAACGGTCCTTATAATATTTGGTTTAATAGGCGTATTATTTGTTGTTTTATTAGAAAGATTGGGAAGAAAATCAAGGAACACTTAATTATTTCGTATTTTTGGTTTTTTTGGTATGCCGAAGGTGTTTTTAATAATTACTTCTTTTCCTAATTCTCGTTGAACTATGGAAACTGACTCTAATTTTATGTTATATTTAAATTTTTTATCAGATAAATAGCTAACTACTTGTCCAATATTTTCTTTGTTAATGTCTTCTACGGCTAAAGTTATATGAGGAAACCAGTTAGTAGGTGCATAATATTTATTTAATTTTGTTTGATTTACGTTAACTAAATTCCAAAAAAATTCATGAAATTCTAAAACTTCTTTTGATGGTTTAATAGGTAAATACAGTACGATTTTTTCACCAGTAAAAATCCCTAAACCTTCTGTTTTTATGTTTATTGAAACTAAATTTTTTAATGAGTTTTTTAATGTTTGCTCAAAATTTTCTGTATTATATTTTTCTGCCACATTCCAAGTTATATGTGGAAATGGAACATTTTCTTTTATCCATTTTATTCCAAACCTTTTTTCCAAGTCTATCCAAATATTTGTTATTCTGGTATAAAAAGGATCCGGTAATATTGTCAATAAAGCTTGCAAGGACATCACCTTTTATTTATAATTTTATTGTAATTAGTTCATAAGAAAATAACGTAGTTTTATAAAAATAAGCTTTTAAACTTATGTGGGATTAAGGTAGAACTTTCCATACCTTCAAAGAAGGAGGCAATATAGTTTTGGATAACAACAAAAAAAGAATATTTAAATTTCTTTTATTTTATTTCAGTATTTCAATTGCTCTTCTTTTAGTCTTCTTTTTTTTGTTTAAAAAAATTTTTTGGTTTTCGCTTATTATATGGATATTTTCAACCTTCGGAGTGATATCCATATCTTTTTTTACTATTGTAAACTTAAGAATAAAAGAATTAGAAGATAATAAAGATGATAGCAATGAAGATGAACACAAAAATTAGTCTCTAAGCTTTATCAAAAGATAATTTATCCTTGATATTGATCATACCGTTTATTCCTATTTGAAAAAATTCTTCTAATTCTATATTTAGCCTTTGGATTTGTTGTATCTTTTCTCTGTCTGCTCCTTTAGCAAAGGCTTTATCCTTGAACTTTTTCTTTAAAGATTTAACGGTTAAACCTTCTATGTCTTTATTAGGTCTAACAAGTATTGCGGCTGTTATCAACCCAGCAAGTTGATCGGCAGCATAAAGTGCAATTTCAATATCTTTTTCGATATCTTTTTTTTCATTGTGAGCTAAGATTGCATCTTTAATTTCATCTTCTACTTTATCATCAAGCATTTCTACAGTTTTTATTGCATGAATTTCGGGATTTTCTTTTGTAAATTCATAATCAAGATCATGCAATAACCCAGTTATTTCCCATTTTTCTTCATCTTTTTCTAATCTTTTTGCAAGCTCTTTCATTATAGCGCTTACAGATAATGAGTGTATTATAAGACTTTCTGTTTTAATATTTTCATGAAGTAAGTCAATAGCCTCTTGCTTTGTCAACAAAATCGCCTCTCATTCAATTTTTTTAGAAGTAAATCTAATTCCAAAATATAAAAGAGTTATAGTTAAGAATAATATACCAAAAATAATCCATAGGCCAATTATAACAGGTGGAATAAAAATCAAAAAGATCAACAAAGATACAGATAAAGCGATACTTAACCAAAAGATTATTTTAAGTAAATGAAAAATTTGATTCAATTGATTGTTTACCTGCATTTGATGATATTTTAAATCTTCGATTTCTTGTCTAACTGTCATTTCTTTCTTTTCTAAAGCTTCGATTTTTTCTTTTAACATATGTAATTCAAGGTTTTTATCGTCATAATCTGAATAATCTGACATTTTATCCTCCTAAAATATAATTTTTCACTTACTTTAAAAATTATAAAACTTAAGTTTTGCCAATATTTTAGTTTTAAAGTTTTTTAAAAATACCTCCATAACTTCAATCCTTACAAGATATGAATTTTTTAACTCTTTTGGTACTTGTGGCCAAAGAGGGGGAGAGGGCTTCGCCCTGGACCCATTTTAAATTCAAAAGATTATTTTTAAAAAGTTCTCCATTTTAAAGTCTTTATCTATTTTGGCAAATTGTTTATTTCTTAAGTTATTCGGCACTTGTACCGAGAGAGGAGAGGGGCTCCGCCCTGGACCCATTTTAAATTCAAAAGCTTATTTTTTGAAAACTCTCATTTCTAAAGTCTCTACTTCTTTTTTAGTCATTCTAAGTTCTAATTCTCAATAATTCTTAATTTCTTTAGTTTTTCGCTATGTATAGCGAAAGAGGGGGAGAGGGGCTCCGCCCTGGACCCAATTTAAATTCAAAAGATTATTTTTAAAAAGTTCTCCATTTTAAAGTCTTTATCTATTTTGGCAAATTGTTTATTTCTTAAGTTATTCGGCACTTGTACCGAGAGGGGAGAGGGGCTCCGCCCTGGACCCAATTTAAATTCAAAACCTTATTTTAGGAAAACTCTCCGTTTCTAAAGTCTCTATATAATTTTTACTTGCTTTAGAAATTATGAAACTCTGATTCTATAAATGTTTTGATGATTAGTTTTTATATTCCTTTAACCTGTTTAGTACGTTGTACCAATTTAATTATACCATTTCAAAAAATTTTTTTAATAGCTTATTTGTTTTTATGGTATAATTTTAAGAACAAGAAGTTTAGATTATTTTTATTTTTTAAATAAAATTATATTTGTTTTCAAAATTTTGAAGCTGTAAAAATGCATGACTTTTATATAATTTTATATAATATATAAGGGGGAAAGTTTATGAAAGGAATGATTGTTGAAACATGGTTAGAAACGTTTAAAAATACTTATGGACAAGATTTTGTGAATGATATGCTTTCTCAGATTGGAATTTCTAAAAATAAACATTTTTCGCCTTTTGAAGACTTAGAAGACGATAAGGTTTTTCAGATGCTTGATTTGGCTTCAAAAAAGGCAAATAAAAGCAAAGAAGAACTTATGAAAGAACTTGGAAAAAATAATATTTATACCTTTAAAAAATATTATCCTAATTTTTTTAAAAGAAAAGGATTGTTAGCTTTCCTATCAACCATGAACGATGTTCATAAGTCTTTAACTAAACGAATTAACGGTGCAAAACCTCCTGCGATTGAGTTTGAAATCATAGATAGTAATTCTGCTTATATCATTTATCGTTCTTTTAGAGACATGGGATATTATTTTTTAGGTCTTTTAGAAGGATCGTCAGAGCTTTTTGGGGAAAAGATTGATTATGAAATAATAGATCAAGGAAAAAGTAAAACAGGTAGTTTCATGAAGATAAAATTGAAAAGTGAAAAACCCTATGCAAAAATAAATAAAGCCCGATTTTTTATAGCAATTAGTCTTTCTTTTATGAAAACATTTTTTACTTCACTTACCTTTTATACGATTCTAATTGTATTTTTTGTGTCGTGGATTTTGGGAAGTATTTTTAATAACAATTTATTAGTTTCAGCAATTACAGCAATTTCTTCGGGGATATTTATTTTTTCTATGGGAAGATACTTTAAAAATATATTTAGTGCCTCTAATAGTGGAATTAAAAAACTCTCTGAAAGGAATTTTGATGAACCTGAGCTTTTAAAAGGTGAAAAGATGTTAGAAGGACATTCATATGAGATAGATAAATTGAGAAGTGAATTAAATGGATTAATGATAAATATTACTGGAGATATAGAGGAAATAGAAACTTTTACGAGAAGAGTTGCGGAAAATGCCCAAGAAATGAAGTCCATAAGTGATTCAATAAATGAATTGATAGAACAAGTAGCGATAAGTTCTCAACAGACCGCAAACGATGCCGAATCTATATCAAATGTAGTAGAAGTGAATGTTAATACTATTCAAAACATTATTTCAAGAGAAAATGATATGGTTGTATCTTTACAGGATGCTGTTAAAAAAATAACAAATTCTTCAGTAAGAGTTGAAAAATCTTCTCTGGAAATTGAAAATATGAGTAAGAGGTTTGATATATTAGTTCAAGACAGTAATAATTTAGAAAACGATACACGGGAAATACTAAAGGTAGTTGATACTGTAAGAAGAATAGCTGATCAAACAAATTTGTTAGCTTTAAATGCGGCTATAGAGGCATCTCGAGCTGGAGAAGCCGGCAGAGGTTTTGCGGTTGTAGCAGATGAGATAAGATCTCTTGCCGAAGAAAGTAAAGACGCAGCTTCCCAAATTGATAAAATTCTTAATAAAATTTCGAGTGTAATCAAGAATCTTTCTGAAAGTATAGCGAAAGAGTTTCAATCTATGAAAGAAGGGGCAAAAAATCTTAAAATTAGTTCGGAAGAAAATAAAATCTCTGCAGATAATATAGAAAACATTTCAGTTGAAATTTCTAAAATATTAGTAGAACTTCAAACCGAAGGGAAAAAATTAGAAGAAATAAGTAAAAATACTCAAAGTTTGTTAGCTATTTCAGAAGAGGGATCCGCCACAGCTCAAGAAATTTCTTCTTCTGTAAAAGAATTCATAAATAATATAAGGGTTGTATTGGACAACATCGAACAAATTCAACGTTTTATTCAATCTCTCAAAAGCAATTTTTCAAGCAAGAACTAATTAATTCAGTATATTTTTAAAAAATTTTAATCTTTACTAAAAATAATCATGCTATAATTTACATTAAAGAACTTGTATTTTTTAAAAATTTTGTAAAAAGGGGGTTGATTCAATGGTTAATAGAGCTATGACAAAGCAATTTTTAGAGGATGCTTTTTGTGGAGAATCTAAAGCACATATGAAATATTTGATTTTTGCTGCTGAGGCTGAGGAAAAAGGACTTAAAAATTTAGCAAGAATGTGGAAGGCTATAGCTCATGCAGAATATGTTCATGCAAGAAACCATTATAGGGCGTTGGGTTATATTGGTTCAACAACGGATAATTTGCAACAATGTATTGACGGCGAAACTTTTGAAATAGAAGAGATGTATCCAGTATACAAAAATGCTGCTGATTTTCAAGGAGAAAAGGAAGCTGTAAGAACCACTCATTTTGCTTTAGAAGCTGAAAAAATACACGCAGAATGGTACAAAAATGCTAAAAAGGTTGCAGATCAAGGTAAAGATGTAGAGGTTGGTAAGATCTTTATTTGTGACGTGTGTGGTTATACTGTGGAAGGAGAAGCTCCTGAAAAATGTCCGGTTTGTGGAGCCCCAAAGAGTAAGTTTGTAGAATTTTAACTTGATGTTTTGTAGGAACGAAGGTTTTTGAAAATATAGTTGTTTTTAAAATGTATATGAATTTTAATTTTTATACTTTTTGAAAGGAAAGGGGGTATAAGATTGTTAGGTGAAGTAATCAAAATTAAAGATTTTAAAGAAGAGAAACACGTTCCAACAATCGATTGCCCAGATATCGTTAAAGCAAACGAAGAATTTGAAGTTGAAGTACAAGTTGGAAAAGAAATAAAACATCCTAACACCGTTGAACACCATATAGAATGGATAGATCTTTTTGCTCAATACGAAGATGATCCCAACACTGTTCACTTAGGAAGGTATATTTTTGGACCTGTAGTGGGAGAACCTTATGTAAAAGCTAAGATCAGATTGTCAAAATCTGCTACACTTATTGCTCTTTCACATTGTAATATTCATGGATTATGGGAAAATACGAAAAAAGTGACAGTAAATTAAGTGAATTTAGGAGTTGATAAAAATGAAAAAGTATAGATGCACGATTTGTGGGTATATTTATGATCCAGAAGTAGGCGATCCAGATAACGGAGTAGAAGCTGGAACTTCTTTTGAAGATTTACCAGATGATTGGACTTGTCCTGTGTGTGGAGCTTCAAAAGAAGATTTTGAAGTAATGGATTAAAAATCATCGATATTAAAAAAACGGGATTTATTAATCCCGTTTTTTTAATAATTCTCCTCCTGCTTTTCTTATTTCTAAAGTTTCTCTATCTTTTGAATCAACTATAACAGTATCTCCTTCACCAATTGTATCTTCAATTATCATGTTTGCAAGAGGTGATTCTATTTTTCTTTCGATAACTCTTGCTAAAGGTCTTGCACCGTAAACTTGATCAAACCCTTCTTTTGCAATGACATCCTTAGCAGCTTCAGTGATTTGAATCTTTATATTTTTTTCTTTTAATCTTTCTTGCAATTTATTAATCATTATATTAATTATTTCCTTAATGTGTTCTACATTTAATGGTTTAAATACAATAATATCATCTAATCTGTTTATAAATTCGGGTCTAAAAACATTTCTAACTTGAGTCATAACTTCATTTTTTATATTTTCATAGTTTTGTTCTTCGCTTTCTTCTCCTATGAATCCTAAATTTCTTTTACTTTTATTTATCTGTTCAGAACCTATATTTGATGTCATTATTATGACAGTATTACTAAAGTTGACAGTCCTTCCTTGTGAATCTGTCAATCTTCCATCATCAAGAACCTGTAATAACATATTGAACACATCGGGATGAGCTTTTTCTATTTCGTCAAACAATACTACTGAATAAGGTCTTCTTCTTACTGCTTCTGTTAATTGGCCTCCTTCTTCGTATCCTACATAACCGGGAGCAGCACCTATTAATCTTGAAACGTTAAATTTCTCCATATATTCACTCATATCTATTCTTATTAGAGCATCTTCTGTTCCAAACAAAATTTCAGCTAAGGTTTTTGCTAACTCTGTTTTACCTACTCCGGTTGGCCCTAAGAATAAAAAAGATCCAACCGGTTTACGAGGATCTTTCAATCCTGCTCTTGCTTTTCTTATGTGTTCTGCGATAGTTTTAACAGCTTCATCCTGATCAACCAACCTCTTATGAATTTCTGATTCAAGATTTGCAAGTTTTTTCTTTTCATCTTCAACCATTCTTGTAACAGGTATTCCGGTCCATTCTTGGACTATAGAAGCAATAACATCTTCATCAACTACATTATTACTTTCTGTTTGCAAACTTTTTGCCATTTTTTCGGTTTTTTCTAATTCTTTTTGTAAATCAAAATATTCTGCCTTTTTCTTTGAAGCTTCTTCATACTTCTCTTCAAGGGTTAATTTATTAATTTCTTCTTCTAATTTCTGCATTTTTCTCTCTAATTCGATTACTTTTTCAGGTTTTCCTGAGCTTCTTAATTTTACCCTTGCGCATGCTTCATCAATCAAATCTATAGCTTTATCGGGTAAGAATCTGTCTGTAATATATCTCTGTGAAAGTTTTACAGCAGCTTCTATAGCTTCGTCGAGTATTTCTACTCTATGATGTTTTTCATAGGATTCTTTAAGTCCTTTTAATATTTCAATGCTATCTTCTACAGTTGGCTCCTGAACAAATATTGGTTGAAATCTTCTTGCCAAAGCTTTATCTTTTTCGATATATTTTACGTATTCATCGTATGTAGTGGCACCTATTACTTTTATTTCACCTCTTGCTAAGGCAGGCTTCAAAATATTTGCAGCATCCATTGCGTTCCCTTCAGCTACACCTGCACCGATTATATTATGCAATTCATCTATAAATAAGATAATCTCATCTTTATGTTTTTTTACAGTATCAATAACAGCTTTTAATCTCTCTTCAAATTCTCCTCTAAACTTTGTTCCGGCTAATAAAGCTGCCATATCCAGTTGTAAAATTTTTTTATTTTTTAGATAATCCGGGGCACTTTCATCTACTATCAATTGAGCTAATCCTTCTACAATTGCAGTTTTTCCAACACCTGCATCTCCGACTAACACCGGATTGTTTTTTTGTTTTCGAGACAATATTTCAATAATTCTTTTTATTTCTTTTTCTCTTCCAATTACAGGCAGTAGTTTCCCTTTCTTTGCTTCTTTTGTTAAGTCTATAGCAAATCTTTTGAGTGGATCTGCACCTTCAGCATCTACTTCTTCATCGCCGTTTTCCATAAGCTCTTGAAGAACTTCTCGGACTCTTCTTTCTGAAGTAAAAGACGACAAAAGTTTTGAAGCATAAGAATTACCTTCTAACATAATGCCAAGTACAAGTGCAATAACAGGAATCTTCTTCATTCCCAATTTAATAGTTTCTGATTTTGCAATGTTTATCGCATTTCCCAAACTATTCGAAATGTAAATCCCTCCTCCTGAGTAGGGAAAAGAATAATAAACTCCCATCTCTTCTGAAATTGCATCTTCAAGTTTATTTCTTAAAAGATTCAAATCCTTCCCTTCAAAAATTTTCTCAACCTCAGGATCGCTCATATTTAAAATAGCCAACAAAAGATGCTCTGGCTTCATGATATTACCGCCTGAGTAAGCTAATAGATTTTGTGCTTCTTGAATTGCTTTCAAAGATTTTTCAGTAAAATCGTTAGGATTAAATCTCATATTATTCACCTCCACTTTAAATATACAGAAATGTTTTGTTTTATCAATCTTAATTTATGAGTGCTAAATCCTGTTTTTATTATAACCTTTTTTATCTTATTTGTCAAGACAAAAAATAAATTATTTATGTTTATAGTTTTGATCTTAAATTATCTATTTCTTTAACTTTTTCGCTACGTGTAGCGAAAGAGAGAAAGAGGGCTCCGCCCTGGACCCGTTTTAAATTCAAATGCTTATTTCTGAAAAATTATCTTTTATAAAGTCTCTACATAATTCTCACTAATTCTTAATTTCTTTAACCTTTTCGGTGCTTTTACCGAGACAAAGGGGGGGCTCCGCCCTGGACCCGTTTTAAATTCAAATGC
Source organism: Petrotoga sp. 9PWA.NaAc.5.4 (assembly GCF_002895485.1). Classification (NCBI taxonomy): domain Bacteria; kingdom Thermotogati; phylum Thermotogota; class Thermotogae; order Petrotogales; family Petrotogaceae; genus Petrotoga; species Petrotoga sp. 9PWA.NaAc.5.4. The sequence goes on along the minus strand of NZ_AZRK01000015.1, from coordinate 75,052 downwards.
TTATTTCTGAAAAATTATCTTTTATAAAGTTTCTACATAATTCTCACTAATTCTTAATTTTTTTAGTTTTTTGGTACATGTAGCTAAAGAACACCATTCTAAAGAAAGAAATACGTCTCTGTCAGGTTTCGAACTTGGTTGTTATAAACTCAAAAGTTTATTTTCTAAAAATTATCATTTCTAAAGTAAGCATAAAATAAAGTAAGTGATATAATATATATATAAGTTAAGAAAACACATCTTTTAAAGATTAATATTTGAACGAGAATAATGAATTGAAGTCTATGTTTCATAAATAAGAGGAGTGTATTCGTCGAAGGTGAAGTAAATTTTGGTACTTTGGGATCTAATACGTTGAATGAAACGGTAGTTAATAAAAATTTAGAATAGCAAAACAGGAATATTTTTAAAAATTAAAATAAAAGACTGAAAAAACTTAAGTTTTGAACCTTTTGAAAGTGGCGTTATGAAAGCTTTTATGGAGGATGATTAAATTGATTAATAACTTTTTAGATATAATAACAAGTGAAGATCCTAACAAAATATTAGAGTTAAGTTTTCAAGAAATTTCTAAGCAACTTCAGAAAAGTCTTTCACAACATAATGTTGTTTTTATTTATGAATCGGCAAGAGAAGTTTTAAAATGTATGGCGAGTTCTTTAGAAGAATATAGACAAGTTAGAGTATATCTTAGAGGTAATGAAGAGATTAAAAAGAGTTTTTTTTCCGGCAAAAAAATTTGTTATGATATTCAAAAAAATTTAATTCGATTGGATCAGTCGTGTGATAATGTTGATAATAACTTATTATATATATACCCTATTTTTTTTAGTAATCAATTAATAGCAGCCGCAGGTTTTTTCGAAAATAATAACGAGGATAAAATCGTTAAGGAAATTGATTCTTATGGTATATTAATTCATTTATCTTTGGAAACTTTAAAAATCAAAGAACTTGAAAATAAAGTTTCTATTATGGAGAAATTAACTGAAATTATTGAAAAGATTGATCGTGAAGAAATTATTATAAATGAGGTACTGTGCTTTTTAAAAGATTCTTTGCATGCTGAATGCGTAGCTTTTTGGAATTTATCGCAAGATGAATTATTACTTCAAAATTTTGTAGGAATAAATGAAGATCAAGTTTTACATAAGACTTTAAGTATTAACAATTCCATCGAAGGTAGAGTCGTTTTTGAAAAGAATAGTTTCATATTTGTTGGAAGGGAGAGCTTTGAAAATTACGTTATTCCCTTTAATATTGATTTAAAGTCTTCTATGTACGCTAAAATTGAGCAAAACAGCGAAATATATGGAGTAATAGCTACGTATAATAGAGTAGAAGGATATGATTTTAGAACATATAAGAATTTTGATGAAACAGATTTCAGTATTTTAAAAGATAGTGCTAAAAGGTTGGCTTTTTCTATTCATAGAATTAAGTTATACAATAAGTTACAAAGTGAAGTTGATAAATTAAGAAAGTTAAAAGAAAGTCATGAAAAACTTATAGAAGAACAAAAAGAATACTTGAATAGAATGAATTCTTTAGATAAAATTTCGCAAGCTGTTCGTTCAGTTTATGATAAGAACATTGCGATAAAAATTATGCTTCTGGGACTAACTTCTGGTAGGGGATTAAAATTCAATAGGGCACTTTACTTAGAAAAAGATAAAATTCGAGGATTTTTAGTTCCAAAACTTTGGATAGGGCCTGATGATGAAGAAGATACCAATGAAATTTGGAAACAAGCCAACATAACTTCTTTAAAATATGGTAGTATGGTGCAATATTTAAAAGAAGAAGCTTTAAAATTACCTACAAATAATAAATTAACCACTAAATTAGAGAGCAAGGTTTTAGCTTATAAGGGCCATCCTATTTTAGAAAGGGTTGTAGAAAAGAAACAAATAATTCATGTAGTTCCTCAAATGCTTCAAATAAAATGGGAAGATTTGGAAGATATTTATGACATTTTAAAAAATGAGGAGTTTCTTATATTTCCCCTTACTGGAATGATGGAGACAAAATCTGTGATTATAGTGGATAATAAAATAAATAAAAACCCTATAACTCCTATGGATATAGAAATTGTGAAACTTTTTAAAGATAACATGGGCTTAGCTTTAGAAATGATAGAAAATTATCAAGAGTTGAGACAGAAAACGAAAAGATTAGAAGAACAAAAAGATTTAATGGATTACTATAGAAGATTTAAAGATAATATTTTGCAGAATTTAGCTCTTGCTGTTGTAGTTATTGATAAAAGTGGTAAAATAAACGAATGGAATAAAAAGGCTGAATCTTTATTTTCTATTCCACGGGAAAATATGATTGGTTCTTCAATAAATGAATTAGTAAATATTTTTGGAAACGATATTATTAATATTATAGAAAAAGTCTATGAAACGAAAAATTATTTAAAATTAAAAAACTATAAAATAGAAATTTCCGATGATGAGAGAATATTTGACATTCAATGTTCACCTTTAAGAAATGAAGAAGTAGGTGTAATTGAAGGGGTAATTATAGTTCTTGACGAGATAACCGAACTATACAACCTTCAAAAAGAAATGCAAAAAAGAGAAAAACTTGCTTCAATGGGAGAAATGACTGCTAAAATTGCTCACGAGATTAGAAATCCTATCACAGTAATAGGCGGATTTTTGAATAGAATAAACAAAAAATTGGAAGATAACGAAGATATTAAAAAGTATACCAAAATAATTAGTGAAGAACTTTCAAGATTAGAAAACATAGTTAATGAAATTTTGGAATACTCTAGAGGCACTAAAGCTACACAAATAGAGCAGGTTAATTTAGTTGAATCGATAAGAGAAGTTTTGATGATGTATGAAGATTTTATAAAGCAAAAGGATATTATGCTAAATACAGAATGGCTGGAAGAAAAGATATTTATTAATGCCGATAAAGATAAAATAAAGCAGGTTTTGATTAACTTAATAAAAAATGCAATAGAAGCTGTGAATCAAAACGGAAAGATTGACTTAAAAGTTAAAGTCGAAGGTGAAAATGTAATATTCGAAATTACAAATGATGGAACTCCGCTTTCTGATAAAGTTAAAGAAAATTTATTTAGTCCTTTTTTCACAACAAAATCTAAAGGTACAGGATTAGGCTTGGCTATTTGCAAAAAGATAATAGAAGAAGAACATAAAGGAAAAATTTATTTGGTAAAATCTGATGAAAGCGGTACTACTTTTAGATTTGAAATTCCAATAAAAAATTATTAGGTACTTTAGAAATAATATTTTTAAAAAAATAAGCGTTTGAATTTAAAATGAATTCAGTTCGATAATATAAAAAACGATATATTGGAGGGATAAAATTGTCAAAAATTTTAGTTGTTGATGATGAAGAAAATATAAGAACTTTGATAAAAGAAGAGTTAGAAGAATCAGGATATGAAGTTTTTTGTGCGCCCAACGCCAAAAAAGCTTTAGAAATATTAGAAAATAATAAAGATATAGAAATAATTTGTACAGATATCGAGATGCCGGATGTAAATGGTTTGGAGTTAGCGGCTGAAATAAGGAAAAAATACTCAAATAAGAAAATCGTTTTTCTTACAGCATATTCTCATTATAAGAGTGAGATGGCTTCTTGGGCTGCAGATGCATACGTTGTAAAATCAATGGATGTAACAGAAATAAAAGACACTATTGATCATCTTACAAAAATTCAATAGAAAAAGCGGAGGTGCACATTTTGGATTATAAAGATACAATAAATCTTCCCAAAACAAATTTTAAAATGAAAGCAAATTTAGTAGAAAAGGAACCAACTATTTTAAAGAAGTGGGAAGAAATCGATATTGCTAACTATATAAAAAATCATAGAAAAGATTGCGAGAAATTCATTTTGCATGACGGCCCTCCCTATGCAAATGGCGATATACACATTGGTACAGCTCTTAATAAAATTCTAAAAGATATTGTTTTAAAATACAAAACTCTTAAGGGTTTTAACACTCCTTATATTCCGGGATGGGACACTCATGGTCTTCCAATAGAGCATAATGTTACTACACAACTTGGAGAAAAAGCTAACGAACTAAACAAATTACAAATCAGAAAAATTTGTGAAGAATATGCACTAAAATTTGTAGATATACAAAGGAATAGCTTTAAAAGATTAGGAGTAATTGGTTTCTGGGATACTCCTTACTTGACTTTGGATCCGAAATATGAAGCAAAAGTTTTAGAAGTTTTAAAAAGTTTGGTAGATTCAGGAAATGTTTATAGAGGTAAAAAACCAATATACTGGTGTACTGAATGTAAAACAGCTTTGGCAGAGGCAGAAGTTGAATACCATGATCATACATCTGATTCTATCTATGTTAAGTTTCCAATGAAAGATGAAAAAGAAACTTACATTATAATATGGACGACCACACCATGGACTCTACCAGCAAATACCGCTATTGCTGTGCATCCTGATTATGATTATTCGAAAATTAAAGTAGATGGTGAATATTGGATTTTAGCAAAAGATTTGATAAAAAGAACATTACAAGAAGCGAATATAAGTAATTTTGAAATAATTGAAACATACAAAGGAAAAGAATTAGAAGGTAGAAAGGCTTTTCATCCTTTTATGAATAGAGAAAGTTTAATCGTCTTGGCGGATTATGTAACTTTAGAAGATGGGACTGGCTGTGTGCATACGGCACCAGGTCATGGAGTTGATGATTATAAAACAGGTTTAAAATATAATCTGCCTATGATTTCTCCTGTAGATGATAAAGGATATTTTACAAAGGAAGCTGGGAAATATGAAGGTTTAAAGATTTGGGATGCAAATAAAGTAATTATAAAAGATCTAAATGATTCACATTTTCTTGTAGCTGCTGGTAAAATAACTCATTCTTATCCACATTGCTGGAGATGTAAGAACCCTATTATTTTTAGAGCGACAGAACAGTGGTTTATTGACTTAGAAAAGAATGGATATCGCGAAAAAGTTTTAGAACAAATAAAGGAAGTTAACTGGATTCCAAAATGGGGAGAAAACAGAATAACTTCTATGGTGAAAGAAAGACCGGACTGGGTAATTTCAAGGCAAAGAGCTTGGGGTATCCCTATTCCTGCTGTAAAATGTAAAAACTGTGGAGAAGTCATATTTAACTCAGAAATTATAGAGAATTTTATTGAAATTGTAAAAGAAAATGGAACTAATGCATGGTTTGAAAAAAATATAGAAGATTTATTACCACATGGAATTACTTGCTCAAAATGCGGAAGTTCAAAATTTGAAAAAGAAGAAGATATATTAGATGTCTGGATAGATTCTGGAGCTTCCTTTGAAGCTGTGGTTAATAGCACAGAAGATCTTAAAAAATTCCCAGTTGATTTGTACCTTGAAGGAAGCGATCAACACAGGGGTTGGTTTCAAAGTTCAATATTTTTGTCTGTAGCAAAACACGGTATTGCTCCTTACAAATCGGTATTAACTCACGGATTTATAAAAGATGAAGAAGGCAGAAAGATGTCAAAATCTTTAGGTAACGTAGTTAATCCTAAAGAAGTGGTTGATAAATATGGAGCAGATATACTTAGGTTATGGGTTGCATCTGCAGATTACACTGTGGATATAAAAATTTCTTACAATATTTTACAACAACAGGTTGAAACTTATCGTAAATTGAGAAATACCCTTAGGTTCTTGTTAGGTAATATTTACGATTACGATCCTAAAAAGGATTCGATAGCTTATGAAGATATGTTAGAAATAGATAGATGGGCTATATTGAAACTTCATAAATTAATAAGAGAAATAACTAAGGCATATGAAAATTATGAATTTTATAAGGTACATTATTTATTAAATAATTTTTGTACAATCGATATGAGCGCTACTTATTTAGATATAATAAAAGATAGACTGTATGTTGAAGGTAAAAATTCTAATTTGAGAAGATCTGCGCAAACAGTTTTATATGAGACTGTTCTGGCGCTAACAAAGATGATGGCGCCGATACTTCCATTTACAGCAGAAGAAGTGTACGATCACCTTGATGAATTAAAAACATATGAAACTATTTTTGCTGAAACATGGCCTTCTTATAATGAAAATTATATTGATAAAGGATTAGAAGAAAAATGGGATAAGATTTTGGACTTTAGAGACGATGTTTTGAAAGCTCTTGAAGAAAAAAGGAAAGAAAAGTTAATAGGAAATTCTTTAGAAGCAAAAGTAATAGTAGAATTGTCTGACGATTTTTTGAAAGAAGTTATTAGTTCTTATGATAGTACCTTTATTGCGGACATATTAATAGTTTCTCAATTTGAATTAGGTATAGTAGATAATGGTTTTGATGGTAGAAATGGGAAAATAAAAGTTGTAAAAGCAGAAGGAGAAAAATGTGAAAGATGTTGGAAAGTTGACCCAAATACAGGATTAGATACGGAATTTCCCAATGTATGTCCTCGTTGTGCAAGCGTATTAAAAGAAGAAAGAAATGGGTGAAATTATTATTATTCTATAAAGTTAATAATTTTATAGAAGAGATATTATAGTAGTTAAAGACATAGTTGTTCTTTTCTCCTTACTGTCTGGAGGTGTTTTTATGAAACTTTTTTTTGGTAAAAAAGAGGAAAAGATTATAGATCTATTTTCAAAGCATTTAAGCAAAATCGAAGAAGGATTGTCTTCGTTTGAAGAGATGGTTGTATCGTATTTAAATAATGACAAGGAAAAAACCAAGGAGACACTTGAAAAAATATCTGAAATCGAGAGTGAAGCAGATTCTTTGAGAAGAAAGACAGAGAGTGTTATGTACGAAGGGGCTTTTTTACCGAATTTCAGAGGAGATCTTTTGGGGCTTATTGAAGCCGCAGATAAAGTTATGAATAAAATTCAAAGTGTATCAGAAATTTTAGAGTTTCAAAAACCTAATATTCCTGAAGAATTTAAAGAGGATTTCTTGGGTCAAATCCAGCTTGTAAAAAAGAGTTATAAATTTTTGAAAAAATCTATAGAATCATTATTTGAAAACATTGAAAAGGGGCATGAATTTGTTAAAAAGGTTGAAGAGTACGAACATAAAGAAGATATATTAGAAAAAGCTTTAATAAAAAAATTATTTGATATGGAAAAATTACAATTAGCCGAAAAAATACAGCTAAAAGATTTATTCTTACAAATTGGGGATATAGCAGATAGAGCGGAAGATGCTTCTGATAGGGTAGAAATAATAATTTTGAAAAGAAACATAAAATAAAAATGCCGCACAAAGCGGCATTTTTTTATAAATATCATATGATTATAAGAAATTTGTTAATACAAAAGTAATTGCAGAAGAGATAACAACAGAAATAATTATATCTAAGAAATTAATTCCGCCGCCTTGTTTACTTTCAGCTATAGTTCTTACTTCTCTAACTTCAGTAGAAAGTTGAGAAACATTTGTTTGTACACTTTGAACATTAGAGTTTAATTGGGTTATTCTTTGTGTGTTCGCAGCTATTTGACTACTGAGTTGATCCGTTGTACTTTTAAGCTGATTAAAATCTGTGACATCTACTTTTGAATTTACTTTAGAGTTCAGATTGTTAACTAAAGAATTCATTCTTGCTATTTCTTCATTAGCTTTTGTAACGTTATTTTGTATAGTAACGTTAGCGGCTTCTAAATTTCTTATCTGTGTTTGAAGTGAAGATGTGGTTTGTGATAAATTCTGATAGTTACTATTTAAACTTGTAACAGAAGTTTCTAACCTGGAAACTCTTGTATTTAAAGCATCTATATCACTTTTAGTTACAGTGGAAGCAGTTATGGAATTGACTTTTCTTTCGAGTTCGTCGATTTTTGTTGTAGTGTATCCTAATAATTCATAAGAATTTTGAAGCTCTTTGACAGAGTTGTCTAATCTTGTTACTGTGCTTTGAAGGTTAGAAACATTACTTGAAATAGAATCTACCCTGTTTTGAACCGTAGAAACGTTGTTTGCAACTGTATTTAACCTGTTTTGAAGTTCCTGCAAATCAGCCGAAGGAATAGCAGGAGAAGTTGATAAAGTATTTACCCTTTGTTCCAAAGTTGCTACACGCTGAGCTAAAGGAGCGATCAGGCTTTTTTCTGTATAGTCTAAGGTCCTTGAAAGGGCGACTGTTAACTGATATCTGTTCATATTTTCCAATCCTTTAAAAGTACCGTCTGGATAGCCCTCTATGATGCCGATCTTTGAAAGCCTTTCTACCGCTTCGTATGCCCAGTGGTTCACAGGAACATCTTTAAAACTTTGAGCCATCATACCAACACTAACAAACAACAATAAAAGAACAATACCTACCTTTTTCACAATAACACCTCCTGTATAATTAAGAATTATAGATAATTTAAAAATTTTAAAACCACTATAGACCTATCATAAATTCAAAATGTTTTTCTTCAAAAAGCTTCTTTTCCAAAACACCCGTCTAATTTTGATTAACTGTATTTTTATCTAATGGTTTTATTAATTTTAGCCACAAAAATAGAAGAGGTTTAGATAAACAATAAAATTTTTAAATTTTACTTATTTTATTTTATCACAAAAAATGGTAAAATAAAATGAATAAAAATTCGGAGGTGTTATTATTGTTCCAAAAAAGAACGCACCATTGTAATCAACTTAGAAAAGAAGACATAAATCAAGAAGTAATTCTAAATGGTTGGATAGATAGAGTGAGAGATTTAGGAGGAATTATTTTTATTCTTATTAGAGACAGATACGGTAAAACACAAGTTGTTTTTGATTCCAATGAGAATAAAGAACTATATGAAAAAGCTTTAAAACTTAGAAATGAGTATGTTGTTTCAATTAAAGGGAAAGTAAGATTAAGGCCAGAAAAAGATATTAATCCAAACATGGAAACCGGAGAAATAGAAGTTTTGGCTCTTAATTTAGAAATATTATCCGAATCTGAAACACCTCCTATATACATAAACGTTGAAGAAGAAGTATCCGAAAATTTAAGGCTAAAATATAGATATTTGGATTTAAGAAAAGAAAAGATGCAAAAAAATTTAATTACTCGTCATAAAGTGATGAAAACAACCAGAGATTTTCTTTCTTCTTTAGATTTTTTAGAAGTTGAAACTCCTTATTTAACCAAATCTACACCCGAAGGTGCAAGGGATTTTTTGGTACCTTCACGTCTTAAACCCGGTACATTTTATGCTTTGCCGCAATCTCCCCAATTATTCAAACAACTTTTGATGGTGTCAGGATTTGATAAGTATTTTCAAATAGCTCGATGTTTTAGAGACGAAGATTTTAGGGCGGATAGGCAACCGGAATTCACTCAAATTGATTTAGAAGCTTCTTTTGTAACCAAAGAGGATATTCTTGATTTAACAGAGAAACTCATAAAAGAGATTTTTCAAAAGTCAATAAATTTTTTTGATGTACACATACCTTTTAAAAGGTATACTTATGATTATCTAATAAATACATATGGAAGTGATAAACCAGATACCAGATATGGTATGGAATTTCTTGAATTAACTGACTATTTTAGAAATACCGAAGCTAACTTTATAAAAAAAGCAATCGATGAAGGTTCCATAATAAAAGGATTTTTAATAAAAAATGGTTCAGAAAAGTTTTCGAGAAAAAAATTGGATGAGCTTATAGAGTTTTCAAAAGAAATGGGGAGCTCTGTATTAATATGGATATCTTATGGTGATGAGGTTAGATCAAATATCAAAAAAGTGGCTGAAAAAGAAATAAATATGTTATTAGAGCATGGTATAATAAAAAAGAAAGCTGTAATGCTTTTGACTATGGGGGAACTACAGTCAGTTAACAATATATTAGGTCAATTGCGAAACAAAATAATTAAGGAGGAGTTTTCAAAAAAAGAAGGGTTTGAATTTTTATGGGTTACAGATTTTCCTATGTTCGCATGGGATAAGGAAGAAGGAAGAATTGTTGCAGAACATCATCCTTTTACTATGCCTAACTTGGAAGACTTGGAAAGATATGCGAAAACAGATCCGATGAAGATAAAATCAGAATCTTATGATTTAGTAATAAATGGATATGAAATTGCAAGCGGAAGTATAAGGATTCACAATAGAGAAGTTCAAAAAGAAGTTTTTAGAATAATAGGACTGAATGAAAGTGAAATAGAAGAAAAATTTGGTTTTTTAATCGAAGCGTTTAAATATGGAGTACCTCCTCATGGAGGAATAGCTTTAGGAATGGATAGACTTGTTAGTATTTTAGTCGGTGAAGAGTCAATAAAAGAAGTTATAGCTTTTCCTAAAACAGCTTCCGGTTCTGATCCTATGACAGGAGCTCCTTCTGTGGTTTCAAGTAGGCAATTAGAAGAATTGCACATTATTTTAACAATATCGAGTGATTTAGCAGGGCAATAATCTTCATACTAAAATAATTGTAATAAAATTTATAAAAAGGTGGAATAATGTATATAAAAAATAAAAAATTAATAATAGCTATAGATGGTCCTGCTGGATCTGGAAAATCAACGATAGCAGAAAAGCTTTCGGAGTTATTACATATATTTCATTTGAATAGTGGTGCATTATATAGAATAATAGGTCTATATCTGAATCAACAAGGAATTAGCCCTAAAGATTTAGAAAAGGTAGAGACAGCTTTGCAAGAAATAGACATTGAGATAAAAGATAATAAGTATTTTTTAAATGGAAAAGATGTAACTGAAGAGATAAAAACTTTGGAAGCGGGGAAATTGGCATCAGCATTTTCTCAAAATCCATCAATTAGGAAAAAGGTTAATGAAATAATAAAAGATGTATCGAAAAGTATTGACATAGTTGTTGATGGAAGAGACATAGGTACAGTTGTGCTACCCAACTCTGATTTAAAAATCTTTTTGACAGCGACGCTTGAAGAAAGAGCAAGAAGAAGATGGAAAGAATTAAAGGTCAAAGGTGAGAATGTTTCTTATCAAGAAATATTGAATGAAATCTATGAAAGAGACAACGCTGATTCAAAAAGGTCTATAGCGCCGTTAAAGCCAGCTAAAGATGCGTTAATTATAGATACTACTAATAAATCTATTCAAGAAGTAGTTGAAGAAATATTAAGCATTTTGAGGAGAAAAGAAATAAATGGAAATAAAAGTTTCTAACAGAACTGGTTTTTGCTCAGGAGTTTCAAAGGCATATGATCAAGTCAAAAATCTACTTCAGAAAAATAGCGAAGAAATTTATATATATGGAGAGTTAGTTCATAATAACGATGTTATAGCTGAAATCACTGAAAATGGTGCTATAACTCTAAGATATTTAGAAGATATCCCAAAAGATTCACAGACAAAGACAGTGGTTATTAGAGCTCATGGAATAACTAAATTTGAAAAGGATGTTTTAAAGAATAAGTTTTTTTCGGTAATAGATATGACGTGTCCTATAGTAAAAAATTTAATAAATTATATTAAAAAAAAGCAAGAGGAAGGTTATTATACAGTAGTTTATGGGAAAAAAGAACATCCGGAGATTCAAGGCGTAATAGGTAATATCGATGAAAAAAATGTACTGGTTACTCTGTCAGCTCTTAAAATAGATAATAAAAAGGTTTTGTTTGTTGCTCAAACAACAGCTGAAGAAGAAGAATATAAGAAATTCGTTGTAGAAATGATAAATATAAATAAATTTTCAGAAGTATTGATAAAAAATACAATTTGTCCAGAAACTATTTTGAGAGAAAAAGAAACCGAAAAGCTTTCTAATGAATGTGATGTTATGCTTGTATTGGGGGGCAAACATAGTTCAAATACTAACAAGCTTTTCAATATAGCAAAAAAATATTGTAAAAGATCTTTTCACATAGAAAATGTAGAGGAACTCAAAAATATTTATTTATCAGCTTATGATAAAATTGGGATTGTCACTGGTTCATCAACACCAGATAAAGATCTACACGAAGTACTGGATTACTTAAAAAACAATTATCGTACGTTCTAAAAACGAGGTTTTGAATTTATAATGGGTTTAGGGCGGAGCCCTCTTCCCTTGTCGGTACAAGTATCGAAAAGGTTAGAAAAATTAAGAATTAGTGAGAATTAGAAGTGATAAGGTATTTTTGAATAAATTTAAAGCTAAAAGATCATCAAAACTTAAGTTTTAAAATTTCTAAAGTAAGTAATCTTTGATTCTAAAGGAGGTTCAATTTAATGGAAGGACAATCTTTTAAAGAATTATTAGAACAAGAAGAAATAAATGAGTTAAAAAAAGGGAAAATATTGCAAGGAAAGGTTTTTGAGATAGATAACGACGGCATATGGGTTGCTTTAGAAAAAGCAACAGGAGATGTGTTTGTAAATCAGGAAAACTTAGTCAAGCCAAAAGAAAATTATCAAATAGGTGAGGATATATTAGTAAAGATTTTAAAAATAAATGATGCTGAAGGATTTAATATGGCTTCTGAAAAAGAAGCGCTTTTTCAGAAATTAATGAATGAAATAAAAGAAGGGAAAAATTACAAAGCAATTTTTAAAAATAGATTAAAAAAAGGTTATACAGTGCTAATCGAGGGAATAGTGACGGCATTTCTTCCTGAATCTTTATCTCTATTAAAGCATGATGAGAAGTTACCTGATAATGAAGTTATGGTTAAAGTATTATCTAAAAAGGGTAGAAATATAGTTGTTTCCAGAAAAGATTATGTTGAAGAAAAAACAAATGAAGCATTTGAAAATTATAGAGAAGGAATGATTGTAGAAGGTATAGTTGAAGAAACTAAACCTTTTGGAGCTTTTGTAAAATTGTCAGAATATATTACTGCTTTGCTTCCAAGAAGTGAAATAAGTTGGAATGATAAAGTTGAAATATTCGATTACATAAAAAAAGGTCAAAGAGTTAAAGGGGTCATTATTAAGATTGATAGAGAAAAAAGAAGATTGTTGATATCAATAAAACAATTAAAAGAAAATCCTTGGGAAAATATAGAAGAAAGATATCCTATTGGAAGCGTTGTTATAGGCCAAGTTAAGAAGATCTTTCCTTTTGGTTTTACAGTTGAAATTGGAGAAGGTATAGAAGGGCTTGTTCACGAATCAGAGATATTCTGGGGACATAAGGGGAAAATAAGAGATATAGTAGAAATAGGTGACAGAGTAGAGGTTAAGATTTTAAACATAGATAAAAATGGAAAGAAAATAAATTTAAGTTATAAACAAGTAAAAAAAGATCCATGGGAAGATGTAGAAGAAAAATATAGTGAAGGCAACGTCACTTTTGGGACAGTTGAAAAGATTCTAAACAACGGAGCTATTGTCTCATTAGAAGAAGGTTTAACTGGGTTTCTCCATGTTTCAGAACTTTCATGGAATTTTGTTGACGATGTAGCAAGTCTTCTTAAAGAAGGTGAAAAAATAAAAGTTAGAATTATATCAATAAATAAAGAGGATAAAAAGATCAGATTATCTTTGAGAAAAGTTGGTGAAAATCCCTGGAAAAAAGTAATAAACGAAGTAAAAGTTGGGGATGTTGTAAAAGGTAAAATTCAAAGATTTGTTGATAAAGGTGCTATTGTTGTGTTGGAAGAATATCAAGTAGAAGCTTATTTACCATCAAGTAAAGCTTCTACAGATTTTAAAGACATTAGAGAAATTTATAAAATTGGAGATGAAGTAGAAGCTAAAGTATTAGAAATTAACCTTGAAAATGAAAATGAAAGAGGTAATATGATAATAAGCGTTTCCCATTTACAAGAAGAAAGAGAAAAAGAAGAAGCTTATAAAGTTATGAAGGAAATTAATAGTTAAAAGAAATGATAGAAAATTAAGAGGTGTAGTAACATGAATGAGCAAAGAATATTTATCATAGGAAAACCAAATGTGGGTAAGTCCACACTATTTAATAGAATAATAAGAGAAAAGAAATCTATAGTTCACAATATAGCTGGCGTTACAAGGGATTTTATATACGCTAAAGCTAAGTGGGACGATGTGAGTTTTACTTTAGTAGATACTTGTGGTATTTTCGAACAACCTCAAAATATTATAGAAGAAAAACAAAAAGAAGCGATATTTAATAGTCTTAATGAATCAAATCTAATTTTATTTGTAGTTGATGGTAAAAATGGTTTGACTTCAGAAGATTTCCATATTGTTGAATATTTGAGAAAAATTAAGGGTAATGTATTATTGGTAGCTAATAAATGCGAAAACTTTGAAAAGTATGAGTTAGAGGTTAAACCGGAGCTTTTTTCTTTAGGATTTGGAGACCCTATAGCGGTATCTGCGGAACATAATAAAAATATCGATGAACTTTTAGATAAAGTTATTGCTATTTTGAAAAAAGATATTCAATATTCTTCAAATGAAGATCAAGAAAATTTTGATAAATTAAGTGAAGAAAAAATTATTAAAGTAGCGATTATTGGTAGACCAAATGTAGGAAAATCTTCTCTTTTTAATTCTATAATAGGAATTGAAAGGGCTGTTGTTTCAGAAATTTCAGGAACAACAAGAGACGCAATAGACCAAGATGTTATTATAAATAACCATCAATTTAAATTTATTGATACAGCAGGTATGAGGAAAAAAAGTACAATTACTTATGGTAGTATAGAAATGTTTTCGATTGCCAGAACGCTTAAAGCAATCGAGAAGTCTGATGTTGTTGTGCTCGTATTGGATTCAACGGAAGGAATAACGCATCAAGATAAGAGTATAATTGGAGTATCGGAAAATTTAGGTAAGTCTAGTGTGGTAGTTTTTAATAAATGGGATTTGGTAGTTAACAATCAAAAAAAGAAGGAAGAATTCCTAAAATATTTCGAAAAAGAGTTTTATTTTGTTAATTATAGTCCGATAGTATTCACTTCGGCTCCAAAGAAACAGGGAATAGAAGATCTCGTCCAATCTATAATAGTTGCTAATGAATCAAGAAATATAAAAATATCTAATAATCTATTAAATTCTGTTTTAGAAAGATACGTTATGATTTCTCCCCCTCCTGTACGAAAGGGGAAAAGGATTAAATTTTACTATGCGGCACAAGTGGGAGTTAGACCTCCTGTTTTTGTATTTTATTCAAATTTGCCAAGAGAAATCCCAAAATATTATCAGCAAGGATTACGAAATATGATTAGAAAAAATATTAATCCATTTATAGGTTCTCCAATATTTTTAAAGTTTGAGGAAAAAGAACAAGCAAAGTTTTCAAAGGAAAAAATAGTCTAAAAACTCTAAAATTCAAGGGAGTAAATACTATGAACATAGTTTTTTTGATTATTTGTTATTTTTGCGGAGCTATTCCATTTAGTTTTTTAATACCTTGGTTAAATGGGGTCGACATAAGAAAAAAAGGTAGCGGAAATGTTGGAGGGACCAACGTTTTAAGGATATTGGGACTGAAATGGGGGCTTTTATCTATTATTCTTGACTTTTCAAAAAGCTTTGTCCCAGTTTTAATTGGAAGGTTCATCTTTGGCTTAGATTCATGGATACCTTATGTTTCTTTGATTTTGGTTGTTTTAGGACACGATTACTCAATATTTTTAAAATTCAAAGGTGGAAAAGGTGTGGCATCAACCTTAGGAGGATATTTTGCTTTGAAACCTCTTTTGGGTTTAATATTTTTATTAATATGGTTTCCTATAGAACTTACCACTAAATATGTTTCTTTAGCTTCTTTGTTGGGTTTATTTATTTCTTCTGTTTTAGGGTTCTTTTTTGACTTTAAATTAGGGATAACCTTTTTAATTTTATCTTTTTTAAGTTTATATAAGCATAGAGAAAATGTAAAAAGATTATTTTTGGGAACAGAAAATAAGACAGATCTTCCAAAAATAATTAAAGAAAAGGAAAAATGAAATGAAAAAGTTTTTTTTAGTGCTTCTTTTATTTTTTTTAGGTGTTGTTTCGTTTTCACAAGAACTTTCTGAAAGTGAATTGGAATCAAGAAAACTTTTTTCTGAAAGTTTAGATTTGTTGTTTATTGATAAAAAGTATGAAGCAAGAATGAAGCTTAATGAAGCTATGACCGGCGAAATATATATAACAGATATTCCAAAATTTTGGTATTATGCTGCAAAATTAGATTTACAATTAGGAATGGTTGAAAGAGCCATTCAGGATTTGGAAAATGCCTTATTATTTTCTGTAGTTAACGAAGAAGCTAATACTTTGTTAAATTTTATCAATAATATAAAAGATTTCTCTTATAGTAATTATGAATTTCCTCGGGTTTATGAATTAATGAATGTTCATGGTGTAAAAAATTCTTTTGAAAAATTTTACGTCCCGATTGATTTAGAAGTTTTTAATTCTAATTTATACATTTTAGATCCTCAAAATCATTTAATATTTAAGACAAATGGGCAAGATGAAACATGGATAAGATTGGATAAAAATAAAAAATATTATTCGATTAACTCAGATAAAAATTTGAATAGAATATATGTAAGTAGTAATGAAGGGATTTATTATTTCGAAAGTTTTTCGCCTATTATTAGAAAAGAAGTTTTTATTGATGGGACTGTTGAAAGTATATCTTTGAAAAAAGAAATTGAAAATGAGTTAAATACTTTAATAGAAGGATTCCCTTTTATTATCTATGATGTTGATAACGCTGGAAGATTAATCGGATACGATCCATATGCAAATGAAATAAAAGTGATCGGTTTCAACGGAGAAATATTGCAAAGTAAAAAGTTTGAAAATGATATTATTTTTATCGATGGGGCATTTTGGCATAACAGTTTGTATCTATTAGAATACGAAAGTTCATCTATTTTTCATTTTGATATATTAAAAAATGAAGTTGTTAAAATTATAGAATTGCCAGAAGCTTTTTACTTATCTATAGAAGTGTTACCTTGGAATATGATAATGCTTTCCTCGCTTGAGAATGGAATTCAGTTATTAAGTAAAAGTAATGAAATCATAAATATGGATACAGAGTTAGAAAACAGCAATTTTTCTGATTTTAAAGGAATTATAAAAATAAAAAATGGTATTGTTGCTTTGAATGATTTAGAAAATAATCAAGTTATTTTGCACAGAATCGATGCAGACTCTAAGAAAGATCTTTATATTTTGAATTTGTATGGTTTAATTTACTACGATGACGAACGAAAGGTTAGGGGAAAGTTAAATATAAGTGATGTTTCTGGTCAAAAAATGGAATTTTTGACTAAGAATATAACTGTTATGGATGCTGGGGGAAGAGTCCCTTTTAATTATATACGCTACTACTCAATTTCTACTAATTATAAGTATGAAATAAATGATTTTTTTAAAATACATATGCCTCAAATTAATACTGATGCGAACATAATAACCTACGGTGAGTTAAACAAAAGTTTAAGTGCTGAAGATGTAATTCCATTCATATTATCCAATAGTTCGTTGTTTTATTTAACAGAAACAGATTCTATAGAGGCATCGTTAGAAACTTTAGCTTATATTAGTGGGGGGATGGTTGTAGATAAGAAATATGAAGACTATTTGATGCAATATTTAAATGATTCATATAAATTGATCGATTATATAGAGTATACATTATATCCTCCAATAATTTCCGATATTAAGTCCACGAGGATAACGTTACTTCTACAAGATAAAATATTGGTAGACACGTTATTTTATTATATTGGCGGTGATATGAAATGAAAGAAGATGCGTATTATTTGAATCAGAAAGCTAATGATTTGTTAGAATCCGAGAATTATAAAGAGGCAATAGAATATTATTTAAAAGCCATTGAGTTTTTACCTGATGAACCAATTTTTTATCATAATATGGGAGTTTGTTTTATGATGAAAAAAGACTATTTTAATGCAAGTAAAATATTGCAAGAAGCTATTAATAAAAATATTGGTTTAGACGAAACAATTATTTATCTTGCCAATTCTTTATACGAACTTGAAGATTATAGAGGGGTTTTATCTTTAAGTGAGCCTAAGGGATATAAAGAAAGACTTGATATTTTAATATTAAAAGTAAAATCTGCTATGAAAATTAATAATAAAGATCTTGCCCTACAAATTATAAAAATGTTAAAAGTATCTGGTTATGAGTCTCAGGAATTAGATTTAATAGAAAAAATGATTATATAAATAATAAAATGTAGGGACTTTAGAAATGAATATTTTCGGAAAATGAGCATTTGAATTTAAAATGGGTCCAAGGCGGTTTTAGAATTTCTAAATTGAGTATAATAAAATATCTGAGGAGGAAATTGCACATGAAAAAACATATTTTCTCATTTTTAATTATTTTTATTATTTTGTCATCTCTTTCTTTTTCCTATACTGTTAGAAGAGGAGATACCTTAGGTGTTTGGGTATTAGGATATCCCGAATATTCCATTGAAAAATTGATTGTTGGTCCACAAGGTGATATTACGGTTCCTCCTATTGGAAGAGTTATGGCAGAAGGTAAAACTTTAGAAGAGTTGGAAAAAGAGATTTCGTTAAAAATGGAAAGTTATATTAAGACTAACAAAATTACTGTGGGTATAACACAGTATGCTCCATTTCCTGTAACAGTTTTGGGTAATACAAACGTTAATGGAATAGTAGATATAAGAGCTGAAAGAATAAAGTTATCAGAACTAATTGGTTTGGTGGGAGGTATTAAGGATATATCTAAGTCATCTTATGCTTTGATAAAAGCGCCTGACGGTAGTGAACAGCGTGTAAATATTGAATGGATAAAAACTGGTCAAAAAGGCGAAGATCCTTATATATATCAAAATTATTTTGTATTGTTTCCTTTCGATTATTCAAATAACATAAATATATTCTCTGAATTTGGTACTTCTTCGTTGAATTATTTTGAAGGAATGACTTTAAAAAGTGTATTAGCTTCAATAAATATTCCTACTAACAAGATAGCTTCTAATATAATAATAATAAGAAATTCTGAAATAATGGAGGTTAATTTTGAAAAAACACTTAAAGAAGAAGACTTCGTTTTGAAACCAGGAGATACTTTAATAATACCTTACAACTATACGAATAAAGTACTGGTGTTTTCAGATTTTGGTTCTGTTTCTTTAGACTTTTTTCAAGGTATGGGAATTAAATCTTTAATAACTCTAATTGGTTCAAATGCAGGTATAAGTATGCCTATAAGTCAAATAAATGATCAGATAACGATTATAAGAGGAACAGATGTTATAGATTTGTCATTAGAAAATATCACAAAAGGAAACGATTTTCTATTACAACCCGGAGACTCAGTTTTAATTAATAAATCTCAAAATTACGTATATTTGAGTTCGGAGGAACTTTCAAAAAGAGTAGACTTTGAAAAAAATGAAACGATGAATGTTAGGACACTCTTAGTGAAGACAGGTATAAATGAGTCTTCTGTTGAAGAAGTGAGGGTGAACAATGAAATATATGGCTTAGAATCAATGTTGCAGACGGGCGATTTTGTGCAAATAAAGGTAAAAAGAAACTATGTTTACTTAAGCGGTGCATTTGTTCAACCTGGTAAGGTAACGTTCTTACCACAAGAGAACATCACATTGGACAAAATTCTGGCAATATCCAAAGGTTTTACACAGGATTTTTCAGGAAATTTGATTATAATAGAAGAAAATGGTATTTCAAAAAATTTAAAAGTTGATCCATACGATTTGAGTAGTTTTCAAAATATTAATATTTTACCTGGTTCTACAATTATTGCTGATACTGAATTAAAAGTTGCCTATATTTTTGGAGAGTTTTCCGATGTCGTACAATATAAAAATGGGCAAACATTATTTGAATTACTTATTCCTTTCAATTTAAATGAATCTTATGAAATTAGATACCAAATTTCTGATAAATCAGAAGTTATAAATGCTTCTGAGAAAGATAAGTTGGAAAAAATTACTTTATCAGGAAAAGTATTTTTAGAAATAGCAAAAACATCTTCAAATGAAGTTATAGTTTATAAAGCTGGAGAAACTAAAGTTATCCAAAATAAAATTGTAAGATTAATAGATGTATTTTCTTCAGTGAATGGTTTTGCTCCAGTCGATAAAGGTACAATCGAAATATACAAAGATGGAAAAATAATAAACAAAATAGATTCTCAGGACTTATTAAATAACTTAATGTTAGAAATTCCGCAAGGTTCATATGTATATGTCAAACCTAATTTAGAAAATTCATATATTGCTGTATTAGGTAACATAAACCCTAAAAGTATTAGAAGTGATGTTCCACTATCATTAGTAGAAATTCTTTCGACTTCTCAGATAGATTGGAAAAATCAAGAATTAGTGTATATTTATACAGAGAAAAACGCAGAAATAAAAGTAAATATTAAAGATATTGATTCTTTAAGAAATGTTCTGGTAAATCCTGGATCAATAGTATATGTACCTCCTACCGAGGAGTTAGTAGTTTATGTTTTCGGAGAAGTAGTAAGACCAGGGTTAGTTACCTATAATCCAGGTATGACCGTTTTAGATGCCATACTTAAAGCGGGTAACGTTTCAAAAACTGCCCAAATGTCGACAGTGTATTTATTTAAAGATGGACCTGAAAATCCACCTGTTTCTTTAGACTTAGCTGGTATAAATAAAGCTGCTCCCGTAAAAACAGGAATGAATCCTGAAATAAAACCTAAAGATATTATATTTGTACCTAAAAATGCGTTAACAAGTGTTGTAGAAGTCATGAGTACAGTCCAAATGTTTATGAATTTTATTAACGCCGGTTTTGATACATATCAAAATATAACCGAAATTTTTTAATTTGAAGGTGATAATTGTTTGAAAACCTCTGAGTTGTTAAACAGATATCAAATAACTCTGAAAAAAAGTTTAGGACAGAATTTCCTTTCTAATCCAGATATAGCTTTTAAAATTGTTGAAAAAAGTGACGTTAAAAAAGATGATACTGTAATTGAGATTGGAACAGGTGCAGGTGTACTAACAGAAGAAATTGCAAAAAAAGCACAAAAAGTTATAACTTTTGAAATAGATTTAAGATTAAAACCTTTATTGGAAGAAAGATTTAAAAATTATGAAAATGTAGAAATATATTTTGTCGATTTTTTAGATTTTGATCTTTCGAAATTGATAAACTATGGGAATTTAAAATATATAGCGAATATACCTTATTACATTTCATCTCCAATATTGGAAAAAATATTTTTCGAATCTCCAAAGTTTCTATATGCGATTTTAATGTTTCAAAAAGAATTTGCGGAAAGAATAATGTCGAAATCAGGAAAAAATTACAGCCCATTGAGTATATTTGTTCAAACTTTTTGTGAAGTAGAAAAAGTATTAGAAGTTTCCAAGTCAAACTTTATACCTTCCCCTAAGGTCGATTCTGTAATATTGAAATTGATTCCAACAGAAAAATATACTAAAATTATGACTCCACAAAAATTTATGAAATTCACTCATATCTGTTTTTCTCAAAGGAGAAAGACCCTAAAAAATAATTTAAAAGGAATTAATTTGAAAATTGAAGATTTATTTGATAGAATTAATTTGAATCATATGATCAGACCAGAAGAAGTTCCAATTGAAAAATATATTCAATTGTATAAAATGTTAGAAGAAAAATTAGTTAACGATAAAATATAATTTTTAGAATTTCTGGAGTAGGTAAAAATATTTTTTTAGAGACTTTAGAAAATATAATTTTTCAGAAAATAAGCATTTGAATTTAAAACGGATCCAGGGCACTGCTCTCTCCTACCCAACTACAAGTACCGAAAAGGTTAAAGAAATTAAGAATTAGTGAGAATTATGTAGAGACTTTAGAAAATATAATTTTTCAGAAAATAAGCATTTGAATTTATAGCGGGTTCAGGGTGGAGCCCTCCCCTGTCTGGCTACAAGTACCGAAAAGGTTAAAGAAATTAAGAATTAGTGAGAATTATGTAGAGACTTTAGAAATAATAATTTTCTAAAAATAGAATTTTGAATTTAAAACGGGTCCAGGGCGGAGCCCTCTCCCCCTTCCTTCGGTACAAGTACCGAAAAGGTTAAAGAAATTAAGAATTAGTGAAAATTAGAAGTGAAGAGGTATTTTTGAAAAAATTTAAAACTAAACTATTGGTAAAGCTTAAGTTTTAAAATTTCTAAAGTGAGTAAAAATATTTTTTATTTTGGAGGGATAAAAGATGGCTGAACAAAATGCCAATGGGAAGGATTTTAATAAAGAAAATAGCGATAACAAATTAGAATATGAAAAACTTATCGAAAATCAGGAAAAGACTCCTAAACCAAATAGAGATCGGATAATAATATTTTCAACATTAATAGCTATAATTGTTCTTACTGTTGTTATTATTTTGACTTTGCTTTTTTTTGGTAAAAGTTATAATATAACTATCAACTACACTATAGATAAAAAAGAAGATGTTGTAGAACCATTCAATAAAATAAAAGTAGAGTTAGTAGGGACTAACACTTACGAAGCAACATTTCCCCTAAATGAACCTGTACAACTTAAATCCATAGAAGAAGGGACATACAATTTAAATATATTAGCCGTTGATGATAATAATATTGCCTATTACTATTATCATGAATCTAATTTGTTTATAAACGAAGATAAAACATTTGACAATATAACTTTAAAAAAAGATCCTTTGATTTATTCTATAAGTAGTCGTTGGGAAAATAATAAGCTATATATAACTCTTCCTGTAGGATATGAAAAATATCTTGTTTACAGAAAAAATCTCGATGGGAAATTTGAGCTTTTTCAAAGTAATAATCAAAATATTATCGTGTTAGATTCAATACCTTCACAAGGAATAGAGTTAAAGTTTGCCGTAATAAAAGATGGTAGGATGTTAGATTTTTCAGATTCTCAAGTTTTCCAAATGAACTCAAACCCTTCTAAACCTATTGTATTATCTCCAACAAATAATCAGATATTAACAGAAAATAGAGTCTACTTTGTATGGCAGGCGGAGGATCCTGATGGAGATTCTCTCACTTTTGATTTGTATTTAAAATCTGGTTCTGAACCAGAAAAATTAATAGCTTCTAACATAACTAATTATTTTTATGAATACGATAAATTAGAACCTGCAAAAGAATATGAATTATCAATAGTAGCAAAAGATGGGAAAGGAGGAGAATCAACCTCTAAAATAAGGTTTTCAACCGTTTCTGCTCCTGCTGAAAAGATATATCTTTATTCGCCAAGTGGACCTATGGGAGTTACAATTTACGATGTTACAAATCCTAACAATCCCAAAGAAATAGCTGTTATTAATACTTCTGGGAACGTAACTGATGTAGTAAAAAATGAAAATTATTTATATATTTTAAAATTTAATGAAGGTATAGATATAGCAGATGTATCTAATCCTTCTTCACCTTCGGTAATAGGAAGAATGGACTTAAAAGGTGCGAATGGTGTAAAAATTGCCAATGGTTACTTATACATTAAATTTACCAATGAAAACGTAGGCGTTTATTCTCTTAAAGAAAATCCAGCGAAACCACAATTTCTTGGTTATACCGATATTAGATTTTATGGTTCTATTGAACCAGAGATACGTTATGTTAAAGAACAAGAAGATATAAAAATCGATATAATAAAAGGAGAATATCCTGTAAGGATAAATATATCAAATCGTGTATTTATTACTGAATTTTCTGTTGTTGTTCCAAATGAAGAAATGAAGCGTGTAGTTGATAATTCGTTTGCTAGGATTTTTGATACTTTAAGATTAGTATTATCAACGTATTCTGTGGAAGATTTTAAAAAGGCTAATATAACTGACGAATTAGAGGGTAAAATGATGGTTGCTCTAAACGAATTATTAGGTACAAACGAAAAAAATGGAATAAAACAGGTAAAAATAGATATTTCAAAAGTAGAATAATTCAAAAATTTATAAATTATCGAAATACGGATTGCTGTATAGCAATCCGTATTTTTTTACACAAAAGTAACTTTAAGGTCAAAAATCTTAGCTATAATTTTGTTAAACCATCCCATATGGGGAGGGAATAACGCTTAAGAAAAAAAGTATACAGAGTCCTTTTCTTTCTTCTTCGATGAAAATATCGAAAAGAAATTTATATTTAGTAAAATTTAGAGTTATGCACACATTTTATAAAAATTTAACAATAAAATGTACATAAAAAACGGTTTTTAAAATTTCTTAAAGTGGGTATATACATATTATAGGAACTTTAGAAATAAAGCGTTTTTAAAAAATAAGCTTTTGAATTTAAAATGGGTCCAGGGGGAAGCCCTCCCCCCTCCTTGGCTACAAGTACCAAAAAAGGTAAAGAAATTAGGAATTAGTAAGGATTAGAACTTAGGAGGTATTTTGTAAAAGAATCAACGCTAAAATATACATATAATAAGAATTTTGCAATTTCTAAAGTGAGTAATACATATTATGTGAGGAGGAAAAGCTATGAAACATGAAAAAGCATTAAGAAAATTAAAAACGGCTAAGGGACAAATTGAGGCAACTATAAAAATGATTGAAGAGGAAAGGTATTGCATAGACATTTCAAAACAGTTGTTAGCAACCATTTCACTTTTGAAAAATGCTCATTCTGATATTTTAACTAAACATATAGAAACTTGTGTAAAAGAAGCAACTTCATCTAATGACCAAAATTTGATAAGTCAAAAGTTGGAAGAACTTGAAGAAGTTATAGGCTATTTAAACAAGACAGCTTAAAAAGAGGTGATTTTTTTGAGTCAAGCAACTACAAATGTAAACCAAACGATTGATTTTACAGAGAATAAAATATCTTTTGCCGTACAAGGCATGACTTGTGCTTCTTGTGTAAGAAATGTAGAGAGAGCTTTAAATAAAATAGAAGGTGTGAAGTATGTCTCTGTGAACTTAGCCACAGAAAAGGCGGTAGTGATTTCTGAGAAACCTATATCATTTAATGAAATAAAAGAGGCTGTAGAAAGTGCTGGCTATAAAGTTTCTAAAGAATCTCCTTCAGAAGATCTTATAGAAAAAGGTTTTAAAAAAGCAAGAAAAAACATGTTGATTTCTATATCGATTACCTTGCCTTTAATGGTTCTTATGATATTACATATGGTGGGTATTCATGTTCCGTATTTCTTAATTTTTGAACTCATTGCAGGAGCTTTGGTAATTTTTATTCCAGGAAGAGAAACTTTGAAAAGTGCTTGGATCGCATTGACACATAAACATTCAAATATGAACACTTTAGTAACAATTGGAGCACTTTCTGCTTGGTTTACTACTGTACTGGCTCTTTTAGGAATAGATATATTTTCTTTTGGTACTGTAGCAACTATGCTCATTACTATAAATTTAATTGGAAGATACATAGAATCAAGAATGAAAAAAAATGCTTCAAAAGAAATTACTTCTTTGCTTTCTCTTAAAGTAGATAAAGCAAATGTTGTTACTGAAAAAGGTGTTGTTGCTATTCCTATAGAAACAGTAAAAATAGGAGAGATTCTACTTGTAAGAAAAGGAGAGAAAATTCCTTTAGATGGTATCATTGTAGAAGGTGAAGGTTATATTAACGAATCAATGGTAAGCGGAGAACCTCTACCTGTGTACAAAAAAATAGGAGAAGAAGCGATAAGTGGAACCATTTTAGAATCGGGATTGATAAAGATAAAAGTTGAAAAAGTTGGGGAAGACACATTTATAAACCAAATGATAAAACTTGTTGAAGAAGCTCAATCCTCAAAAGTACCAATTCAAGCATTTGCAGATAGAATTACACTTTATTTTATACCGATAGTTTTTTTTGCGGCTTTGGTTAGTGCTATAATATGGTTTTTTAATTATGAAAGTTTTCAACCTTTTCTAATAAGAGCATCTGAAGTTTTTCCTTGGGTTTTAACTGATGTGGAAAGGCTATCTATGTCTATATTTGTTTTTGTTGCAACTTTAGTTATCGCTTGCCCATGTGCTTTAGGATTAGCAACGCCAATGGCTCTTGTTGTTGCAAGCGGTATTTCTGCAAAAAAAGGTTTAATCATAAAAAATGGTGAAGCTATTCAAATTGCTAAGGATATAAATGTTGTTTTGTTTGATAAGACAGGAACAATAACCGAAGGACATCCTACCGTTAAAGGACATACGTTGGATGATGAAACATATTCAATTATTACAAAAATTGAAGAAAATTCTACTCATCCTTTAGCTAAAGCTATTGTTGAATATTATTTTCAAAATTACGATAGAAATAAGTTGCAAAACATACAAGTAATAAACATTGAAGAAAAAACTGGAGAAGGTATTAAAGGTACATACCAATACGATAATTACTTTATTGGTAAACCACAAGTTCCTGATAAATATAAAAATTTTATGGAAAAAGGAGAAACTATAATAGAAGTTCTAAAAAACGATAAGAGTATTGGTTATATAAGAATCTCTGATAAAATAAAGGAAGATACAATAGAAACTATTACAAAATTAAAAGAGATGAATATAAAAACTGTTATGGTAACAGGTGACAATGAAATAACAGCAAAAAATGTGTGTGAGACCGTTAGAATAGATGAATTTTGGGCAAATGTATCTCCTGAAAATAAAGTCGAAATTGTTAGAAAATATCAAATAGAAGGCAAAAAAGTTTGCATGGTAGGAGACGGTATAAATGATGCCGCCGCACTTAAATCGGCGGAAATTGGGATAGCAATAGGAACTGGAACGGACTTGACTATAGAAAGTGCTGATGTAATAATTTCAAAAGGAGAGATTTCGAAAGTATTGGATGCTATTGAAATATCAAAAGTTACATTCAAAAAGATTAAGCAAAATTTATTTTGGGCTTTTTTTTATAATATAATCGCAATACCATTTGCAATGATGGGAGTTCTTCATCCGGTTATAGCTGAGATAGCTATGTTATTTAGTTCTATAAATGTAATTTACAATTCAAGTAGAATAAGTAAAATAACGGAATATAAAGGATGAGTACTTTTGAAATAAAGGTTTTCTAAAAATAAGCGTTTAAATTTAAATTGGGTCCAGGGCGGAGCCCTCCCCTATCTCGGTACATGTAGCGAAAAAGTTAAAAAAATTCGTAGTTAGTAAGTATTAGATAAGGACTTTAGAAAAGATGATCTTCAGAAAATAAGCATTTGAATTTAAGATGGGTTCAGGGCGGAGCCCTCCCCTGTCTCGGTACATGTAGCGAAAAAGTTAAAAAAATTCATAGTTAGTAAGTATTAGATAAGGACTTTAGAAATGAGAGTTTTTAAAAATTGAGCAGTTGATTTAAATTGGGTCCAGGGCGGAGCCCTCTCCTATCTAACTACAAGTATTGAAAACTAAAGAAATTAAGAATTAGTAAGGGTTAGAAGTGGAAAGGTATTTTGTAAAAAATCAACGCTAAAACATACACATAATAAGAATTTTAGAATTTCTAAAGTGAGTATAAACAAAAGATTAAGGAGGTGAAAAAATATGAAATATCTATTTGAAGTACCAGATATGTCTTGTAATCATTGTAAAATGACCATCGAAAAGCATTTAAAAGAATCTGGATTAGCCAATAATTTTAAGGTAGATTTAGAACAAAAAAAGGTGGAAGTAGAAACAACAGAAAGTATTGAGAAAATAGAAAAGTTGTTGGAAGAAATAGGTTATCCTCCCATCTTGATAAAATAAAGGCGGAATTTATTCCGCCTTTTTTAAAAATATAAAAACTATGTAGAAAGTTAACATCTATACTTTATTACATTAATAAGTTTAGAAAAAGTGGTGTGATTATGATTTGGGCTATATCAGATATTCATGGAATGTATGAAAATTTAATTTCTCTTTTGAAGAAAATAAAAGATAACGATAAAATAATTTTTTTGGGTGATTATGTAGATAGAGGACCTGATTCAAAAAAGGTTCTTGATCTTCTTATTGTTCTAAGCAAAGCAGGTAAACATGTTTTTCTTAAAGGAAACCACGATGACATGTTGGTTGATTATTATCGAAAGACACATGATTATGACGATGGTGTTTGGTTTTATAATGGAGCTATTACAACTATTAAAAGCTTTGAAAACAAAGTAGAAGATGAATACGTTGAATTTTTGGAAAGACTACCTCTCTTTTATAATGAAAAGATAGGTAGATATAATTACTTATTTGTACATGCAGGTGTAAATCCTGACAAGCCTCTTTCTGTTCAAAACAAATGGGATTTTTTGTGGATAAGAGAGAAATTTTTATATATGAAAACAAGATATGAAAATTATATAATAGTACACGGACATACACCGACATTATATTTAAACGGTAGTGATAAAATTATAATGAGAAAAGATGAAAACAATGAATTAATAAGCATTGATATTGATACAGGTTGTGTATATGGGGGCAAACTTACCGCTTTAGGTATTACAGAAGATAACAAATATGTAGTTCTTCAAGCTTAAAATTAGAATTTCAATTGTATATAGCTTTTAGATGATTCTACTTCCCTTTAACTGCTTTTATTTATGAATCCTTCTCTTTTTTCTTATTCGTAAAAAATGCTATAATCTATTTGAATAAAATATATTTTAAGGTGGTATCTATGAGAAAGTTAAAAGAATTTGTGAATTACGTAGAAAGTCAAATAATAAAACAGATTTTGGAAGATGAGAGTATAGAAGTTTTTTTAAAAGCTTCTGGTGGAATAGGTAAAGAATATTTTGGTCAGGGCACCGTTTTTGATATATATGTTGATGATAAAGATTTTCAAAAAGCTTTAAATATTATTGAAAACTTCGAAAAAGGAGGGACTACTTTGCAAGAATTAAAACGAACGCCCTTATTTGAAAGACATATACAACTTGGAGCAAAAATGGGAGAGTTTGCCGGATGGGAATTACCATTGTGGTATTCTTCTATTTTGGAAGAGCACAATGCTGTAAGAAGTTCTGTGGGAATATTCGATGTGTCTCATATGGGTGAAATATTTGTTGAAGGTAAGCAAGCAGAAGATTTTGTAAATTATTTGATCACTAACAATGTAAAAAAAATAAAAGAAGGTGAAATTGTATATTCTCCAATGTGCAATGAAAACGGAGGTATAATAGATGATTTGCTTGCTTATAAATTTTCGAGTAGCAAAATCCTCCTTGTAGTTAATGCCGGTAACACTGAAAAGGATTTTCAATGGATAAACTCTCATAAAAATCATTTTGATGTTTCTGTTACTAACAAAAGTAAAGAAGTTTGTCAAATAGCTTTCCAAGGTCCGAAATCTCAAAGTCAGTTACAAAAATATCTCGAAGATGTGCTACTTGATGATATTGAATATTATACTTTCAAAGTTGTTAAAGTTGAAGGAGAAGATATAATACTTTCACGAACAGGATATACAGGAGAAGACGGATTTGAAATTTATTCTTCTGTAAATAGCGTTTCTAAATTGTGGGATAAATTATTAGATTTAGCAAAAGAAATAGACGGTAAACCTTGTGGTCTTGGAAGTAGAGATACTTTAAGATTTGAGGCAAAGTTACTTTTATATGGTAACGATATAGACGAAAACACAACTCCCTTGGAAGCTGCTTTAAAGTGGACTGTCGATTTTGAAAAAGATTTTATAGGAAAAAAGGCTCTAATAAATCAGCAAGAAGAAGGAATAAAAAGGAAACTTGTAGGAATTGAAATTTTTGATAAAATGCCTGTAAGACATGGATATGAAATCTACAACGAAAATGAAAAGATAGGTTATATTACAAGTGGCTTAAAATCACCAACTCTACAAAAAAATCTTGCTTTAGGATATGTAAATATACCTTTTTCAAAAATTGGTACAAATTTAACGATAAAAGCTAAAAATAAGGATCTTGAAGCTCAAGTAGTAAAAACTCCCTTCTATAAAGGTTCTGTAAAAAGTAAAAAATGATTATCTTTTAAAATATTTTAAAGAGGTGAATTTTTTAGATGAATAAATTTCCATATTTGCCCCATACCAATGAAGATATAAAAGAAATGATGGATTTTCTCAACATTAAAGAAATTAACGAATTGTACGCTGACGTTCCTTCCCTTTTTGATAAAGAACTTAATATACCTTCAGCTATGTCAGAAATGGAATTGAAAGAAAGATTAAAAGACCTATCAAATTTAAACAAAAATATACAAGAATTTGGGATTTTCAGAGGAGCAGGCATTTATAATCATTATATTCCTGCGTTAGTTTATTCCTTAGCTTCAAATAGAAATTTTTTAACAGCATATACGCCTTATCAAGCTGAAGTTTCCCAGGGGACGCTTCAAATATTATTTGAATATCAAACACTTATAAGTGAACTTACTGCAATGGAAGTATCGAATTCTTCTATGTATGATGGTGCGTCAGCATTAGCTGAAGCTATTTTAATGTCTAAAAGAATAAACGGTAAAAACGAAGTTCTAATTTCGAGTTTAGTTCATCCAGAATACTATGAAGTATCTCAAACCTATGTTGAGGCCCAAGAAATGAAATTAATAAAAATTGATTATATAAAAGAAACTGGTCAAGTAGATTTAAAAGATTTAAGGGAAAAAATTACAAGTGAAACATCATGCGTTGTTGTGTCTTATCCTAATTTTTTTGGGATCATAGAAGATCTTCGAGAAATTAGAAATAATATACCAGAAAATATCGTTTTCATTGTCTCAACATATCCTATTTCCTTAGGCTTATTAGAGGCACCGGGTAAATTTGGCGCAGATATAGTAGTTGGTGAAGGTCAATCCTTGGGAAACGTTCCGTCTTTGGGTGGCCCTGGTTTAGGATTCTTTGCAACAAGAGAAAAATATATAAGAAAAATGCCTGGAAGAATTATTGGTGAAACAACAGACAAAGAAAACAAACGAGGGTTTGTTATGATTCTCCAAACAAGAGAGCAACACATTCGAAGAGAAAAGTCTACATCTAATATTTGCTCTAACCATGCGTTTAATGCTTTGCTTGCGTCGATATATCTAAACGTAGTTGGCAAAGATGGAATTAAAGAAATTGCTTTACAAAATTATTATAATGCACATTACTTGTTAAAAAAATTGTTAGAAACCGAAAAATTCGAGCTCGCCTTTGAGGCACCATTTTTCAACGAATTTGTTTTAAAATCTTATATAGACCCTCAACGAATAAACTCTGAATTGTTAAAACAAAATTATTTTGGACCTCTACCTCTTATGAAATATTTTCCAGATAAAAAGAATGAGGTTTTATTTTGCGCTACTGAATTAACAAAAAAAAGAGATATTGAATTTTTATGCACATTTTTGGAGGGATTATCATGAAATTAATATTCGAAAAGTCAAAGAAAGGAAGGAGTGCTTTTAATCTTCCAAAATCAGAGATAGAAAAAACCAATATCGATATACCCGAACATTTGATTAGAAAAGAACCTCCCAATCTTCCAGAACTTTATGAAGTTGATATTGTAAGGCACTACAATGAATTAGCTTCTCTTAATTATTCTGTAGATAGAGGGTTCTATCCTTTGGGTTCTTGCACAATGAAATATAATCCAATAGTGAATGAAGAATTAGCTTCACTTGATGGTTTTAAAATGATTCATCCATATCAAGAAGAAGAAACTATCCAAGGTGCATTGGAGCTTATGTACGAATTACAAAACTTTTTAATAGAAATTACCGGCATGAATTATATAACCTTGCAACCAGCTGCTGGTGCTCATGGAGAATTAACTGGAATGCTCATAATAAAAAAATACTTAGAAGATAAAAATATGGGCTACAAAGATGAAGTAATTATACCGGACTCTGCTCATGGAACTAACCCAGCGTCTGCTGCTATGGCTGGTTTTAAAGTAGTGGAAGTTAGATCTAATAAAGAAGGATGCGTTGACTTGAATACCCTGAGAGACTTAATAAACAATAATACCGCTGCTATAATGCTTACAAATCCAAATACCTTAGGAATATTTGAAAAGAATATAAAAGAAATTGCAGAAATGGCACATAGCAAAAATGCACTTTTATACTATGATGGAGCTAATTTAAATGCAGTTATGGGAAAAGTTCGTCCGGGAGATAATGGATTTGATGTTGTCCATTTAAACCTCCATAAGACTTTTTCTACTCCACATGGCATGGGAGGTCCCGGAAGCGGTCCTATAGCTGTAAAATCATTTTTAAAGGATTATCTTCCAAGGCCAATTGTTGAAAAGAATAATGAAGGTGTCTATTATTTCAATTATGATATTCCAAAGAGTATTGGGAGAGTTAGAAGTTTTTATGGGAATTTTTTAGTGCTGGTAAAAGCATACAGTTATATTTTGTCTATGGGCAAAGAGGGATTAAAAAAAGCAAGTGAATTGGCAACTCTTAATGCCAATTATTTGAAAAATAAATTATCAAAATTTTTGGATATTGCATATCCAAGTGTATGTAAACATGAATTTGTCGTAAAAGGTTCCTCTTTAAAGCAATACGGAGTAAGTACATTAGATTTTGCAAAAAGACTGTTAGATTATGGAATTCATCCACCAACAGTGTATTTTCCTTTAATAGTTGATGAAGCAATGATGATTGAACCTACAGAAACTGAAAGCAAGGAAACTTTGGATCAAATTGCACAAATATATGAAAGTGTGTATAACGAAGCTCGAAACAATCCTGACATTTTAAAGCAAGCTCCTCATAAAACGCCAGTTAAAAGGCTTGATGAGGTAAAAGCTAATAAAAATATTAAAACCAGATACAATTAGTTGTGACGTAAGTCTGCTCTATTGCAAAGTTTTTTGAGCAGACTTACTTCTTTTTTAGAACCATAAATAATATATCTCGCCAATTTTCTTATTTTATTTTTACTGTTATTACTTTATCATAATCACCCCAAATAGAGAAAAGATTTTTCAAATGAATATTCTATACCTTTTAACTCTCTTTCTCAGTTGAATTATTTTCATATGAGTTCAAGCTCTTTTTATTTCAAAACAAGATTGTTCTTTGTTGTTGATTGAATTCTTTTGAAAACATTGAAAATGTTTTCCAATATAACAGGGTGTCAGGCCGTAATGGTTGACTATAATATCTATTATTTGTTTTCTTATAATGTTACCAATTATTAAAGGAAAAACAGGAATGTGTATAACATTCCTGTATAATATAAACAAACTTATTCAGCAGCATCATAATTACCTGTATTTCTGTTGTTCTTTCTAAATTTCGGCCAAGATGTGTCTGCTAACCCCTCACTTTCTCCTTGTATCGCATAGAGATAACTATCATATGATCCCACATATATAGTTCCATCACTGCCTATCGCTGGACTTGAAATAATCCAATAGTCTGTCTTATACTTCCATTTGAGTGAACCATTTGGGTTTATTGCATAGAGATAATTATCCCCTGATCCCACATATATAGTTCCATCACTGCCTATCGCTGGGTTTGAAATAATCCCATCGTCTGTCTTATACTTCCATTGGAGTGAACCATCTGGGTTTATCGCATAGAGATAACTATCATATGATCCCACATATATAGTTCCATCACTGCCTATCGCTGGGCTTGAAGCAATCCCATCTTCTGTCTTATACCTCCATTTGACTGAACCATCTGGGTTTATAGCATAGAGATAATTATCCCTTGATCCCACATATATAGTTCCATCACTGCCTATCGCTGGACTTGAGAAATCAATCCCAGAGCCAGTTTCATACTTCCATTTGAGTGAACCATCTGGGTTTATCGCATAGAGATAACTATCCAATGATCCCACATATATAGTTCCATCACTGCCTATCGCTGGGCTTGAAGCAATCCCATCGTCTGTCTTATACTTCCATTTGAGTGAACCATCTGGGTTTATAGCATAGAGATAACTATCCAATGATCCCACATATATAGTTCCATCACTGCCTATTGTTGGGCTTGAATAAATCCAATAGTCTGTCTTATACTTCCATTTGAGTGAACCATCTGGGTTTATCGCATAGAGAT